>NZ_JBEXYS010000009.1:0-225995 GCF_040631045.1 Streptomyces sp. NPDC005706
CAGAAGCTGCTCAACACCCTGACCGCCAAGGAGAAGGCGGCCCTCGCCGCCGAGCAGCAGCG
Source organism: Streptomyces sp. NPDC005706 (assembly GCF_040631045.1). Lineage (NCBI taxonomy): Bacteria > Bacillati > Actinomycetota > Actinomycetes > Kitasatosporales > Streptomycetaceae > Streptomyces > Streptomyces sp. NPDC005706. Next base: position 63 of record NZ_JBEXYS010000009.1, read on the forward strand.
GGCCAACCGCTCCTCCAGCGACCGGGTGGACCTCGGCAACGACTCCTCCGCGTCCGGCCGGGCCGCCGCGGCGTTCTCCGCCGCGCAGAGCAAGATCGGCACCCCGTACGTCTACGGCGCCTCCGGTCCGTCCTCCTTCGACTGCTCGGGCCTGACCTCCTGGGCCTACGCCCAGGCCGGCGTCTCCATACCCCGCACCTCCGAGGCCCAGGCGAACTACGGCGCCCACCTGTCGCAGAGCCAGCTCCAGGTCGGTGACCTGGTGTTCTTCTACGGCGACCTGCATCACGTCGGCCTCTACGCCGGCAACGGCCAGGTGCTGCACGCCCCGCACACCGGCGCCGTGGTCCGCTATGAGGCGATCGGCAACATGCCGTTCCAGTTCGGCGTCCGCGTCTGACCCCGTCCGACGCCGGCTCCCGGGCGCCCGAACGGGCGAATCCCGAGTACCACGACTGACTCCCCGCCCCGCCCTGACCTGCGTCAGTGGCGGGGCGCGCTGGTCGTGGGGCCGTTGACGGCCTTTGGCCGCCGTCCTTCCGCACGGTTACTGTCTGCCGCGTTTCCCCGGCGCGGGGGTCTCCCCGTCCCCCGCGCCGGGGAGACCGTTCCTGTCCGCCAGCAGAAGGACCGCCGTGGGTTCGCATCGCCGTCTCGCACCGTCCGGGTTCGACCGGGGCACCTCGACCGCCCTGTGCGCGTTGTCGGCGGCGGCCGCCGCCCTGGGGGCCGTACCGGCCGACGCGGCGCCGCACCACAACACCCGTGCCGAGGTGGACCGCCTCTACGAGGAGGCCGAGAAGGCGACCCAGGCCTACGACAAGGCCGACGAGCGGGCCGACGCGCTGCGCCGCGAGGTCCGGGACGCGCAGGAGCACATCGCGCGCCGCCAGCAGCGCGTGAACACCATGCGGGAGCGCCTGGGTTCGCTGGCCGGCGCCCAGTACCGCTCCGGCGGCCTCGACCCGGCCGTCGCGCTGCTCCTGTCCGACGACCCGGCCGACTACCTCGCCAGGGCCGCCACCCTCGACCGCATCGGAGTCCAGCAGGCCGGACGGCTGCGGGAGTTGCGCGTGCAGATGCGGCAACTCGCCCAGGAACGGGCCCAGGCCGCCGGGAAGCTCGCCGAGCTGGAGCGCGGCCGCAAGGCCGTCGACGGCCACAAGCGGATCGTGGAGCGCAAGCTCGCCCGGGCCCGGCAGCTGCTCAACTCCCTGCCCGCCGGTGAACGCGCCGCCTACGACCGCGCCTCCCGCGGCGGCCGCGCCGATCTGCCTGGACTGCCGGACCTGGCCGGCGCCGTCGTCCACGACGCCCGCGCCGCGGCCGCCGTCGCCGCCGCCCGGTCCGCGCTCGGCCGCCCCTACGTGTGGGGCGCCAGCGGACCGTCCGGCTTCGACTGCTCGGGGCTGATGCAGTGGTCGTACGCCCAGGCCGGCGTGCATCTGCCGCGCACCTCCCAGGACCAGCGGCACGCCGGCCGGCAGATCCCGCTGTCCCAGGCGCGCCCCGGCGACCTGGTCGTCTACCGTTCCGACGCCAGTCACGTGGGGATGTACGTCGGCAACGGCCGGGTGATCCACGCGCCCCACCCGGGCGCCCCGGTGCGCTACGACCCGGTCGGGATGATGCCGATCTCCTCCGTCACCCGTCCCTGACCTCGGCCCCCGCGCCGTACGATCGGCGGGTGACTGTTCGTGGACGGGCGCGGCGGACGTGGCGCGCCGCGGCGGCGGGGCTCTGCCTGCTGCTCCTGCCGCCCCTGGCCGGCTGCGGCGGGCGGACCACCGCCGACCCGGTCACCGCAGAGGTGCAGCGGGTCCTCGACCGGCGGTCGGCGGCCCTGCTCGGACACGACGAGACGGCCTTCGGCGCGACCGGCTCCCGCACCGCCTACGTCCGGCTGCGGGCCCTGCCCCTGGCCTCCTGGGCGTACCGCGTGACGGCCCTGCGCCGCGGCGGCTCCGGCGCCACCGCCGACACCGAGCTGCGCTACCGGGTCGCCGGCTACGACCGGGCACCGGTCAGCGTCCGCCGCACCCTCACCCTGCGCCGTACCGGCGGCGGCCGGTGGTACGTCACCGGTGACCGGCCCGCCGCCAAGTCCGGGCAGCAGCTGTGGGACCAGGGCCCGGTCACCGCCGTCCGGGGCGCGCACAGCCTGGTCCTCGGGGCCGGCCAGAGCGCCGCCGAGCTGCGCCGTTACGCCCGGCTCGCCGACCACGCCGTACCGGCCGTCTCCGCGGCGTGGGGGACGGCCTGGACCCGGCGGCTCGTCGTCCTGGTCCCGCGGAGCCTCACGGGCATGGCCGGACTGCTCGGCTCGCCCGCCTCCGGCTACCGGGGCATCGCCGCGGTCACCACCGGCGAGGCGGGGAGCCCGGGGAGCACGCCGGCGGACCGGGTGGTGGTCAACCCGGAGGCGTACGCGGTGCTCGGCGACACCGGCAAGCAGGTGGTGCTCACCCACGAGACCACCCATGTGGCCACCCGGGCGCACACCACCGCCGCCACCCCGCTCTGGCTGTCCGAGGGCTACGCCGACTGGATCGGCTACCTCGGCACCGGCCGCACCCCGGCCGAGGCCGCGCCGGAACTGAGCCGCGCGGTCCGGGACGGCAAGGTGCCGGCGGCCCTGCCCACCGACAAGGACTTCGCCTTCAGCGGCGACCCCGACCGCCTGGCCCAGGCCTACGAGGGCGGCTGGCTGGCCTGCCGGATGATCGCCGCCCACTGGAACGAGAGCCGTCTCGGCGCCTTCTACCGCGCCGTCGGCGCCCACGACAAGCGCGCGGGCGCCCTCGACGAGGCCCTGCGCAAGACCCTCGGCACCACCCCGGAGGCGTTCACCGCCCGGTGGCGCGACTACGTGCGGGATCAGCTGGGCTGACCGGTACCGGCGCGGTGGTCGCCGGGACGGTGGCGCGCCACAGGGCGCGGGCCGCGGTGAGGGCAGCGGCGAGGAGGAGGGCGTTGCGCAGCAGGAGCAGGGCGACGCCGTAGGTGTCGCTCGCGATGACGTGCGCGAAGCCGATGGGGAACTCCAGCAGCGTGACGAGGGCGGCCGCCAGGACCAGGGCGGCTGGCCTGCGCGTGCGGCTCGCCGGGAAGCACCCGCAGACGGCGGCCAGGCCGATCAGCCACACCAGGTACTGCGGGCTGATCACCCGGCTGGTGACGGTGAGGAGCAGCACCGCGGTGAAGGCCGCGTCCGCGAGCGTGTGCGGCTCGGACCGGGCCGACCGCAGCCGCCACAGCAGCAGCCAGCTGAGGGCGCCGGCGCTCAGCGCCACCGCCGCCTTGCCGGCGAACCCGGCGTACGGGCCGAGGAACTCCGCCGAGCCGTAGTTCAGCACCACCTCGCCCGGCCAGCCGAAGCGCCGGGCCACATGGAGGACCAGGCCGCCCAGCGACTCCACCTCGGTGCCCCGGTCCCGCTGGAAGGCCAGGAAGGCGAAGGCGCCCGGCATGGCCACCCCGAACAGCGCCGCGACCCCGCCCGCGGTCACCGCCGCCGAGAGCCACGCCCGCAGCCGTGCGGCGCCCACCAGCAGCAGGGCGGGCCACACCTTCAGCAGTGCTGCGAAGCCCGCCAGCGCGCCCATCAGCCGGGGGTACCGGGTCCCCGCGAGCAGGGCCGCCACGGCCACCGCGGTCACCATCAGGTCGTACCGGGCGTACGCCGTCGGGCCGAGCAGCGGCAGACCCGCCACCCAGATCCACGCACCGCGCGACGACCGCTCCGGCCGCCGGCCCGCGTACGTCAGCAGCCCGGACACGACCAGGTCGGCGAGGCAGCTCAGGACGAAGAAGGCGGGCGCGTAGCCGAGGAACGGCAGCAGGGCGGGGGACAGGACGGCCAGGGCGGCCGCGGGCGGATACTGCCAGGTCACGTCGTTCACCGGGAACGTGCCCTGGCGCAGCACCTCGGACCAGCCCTGGTAGATCACCGACACATCGGTGGTGACGTCCGCGCCGGGGAGGGAGACCACCCGGAAGACCAGGAGCAGCAGCGCCAGCCGGGTGGCGCACCAGGTCCACGGCAGCGCCGCCGGCCATCCGCCCGTCCTCTTCACCCGTGCTCCCGCCGTCCGACGTCCATGGGCCAGGGAACCATGATTCCCCGGCCCGCCGCAGGCGCGCGGTAGGGTCGGCGGCGATGCACAAGACCCTCATCGTCACCAACGACTTCCCGCCCCGGCCGGGCGGCATCCAGGCCTTCCTGCACAACATGGCCCTCCGGCTGGACCCCGAGCGGCTCGTCGTCTACGCCTCCACCTGGAAGCGCGGCCAGGAGGGCGCCCGGGCCACGGCCGCCTTCGACGAGGAGCAGCCCTTCACCGTCGTACGCGACCGTACGACCATGCTGCTGCCGACGCCCGCGGCGACCCGGCGGGCGACCGCGCTGCTGCGGGAGCACGGCTGCGCCTCGGTGTGGTTCGGGGCGGCGGCGCCGCTCGGTCTGATGGCGCCGGCCCTCAGGAAGGCGGGCGCCGAGCGGCTGGTGGCGACCACTCACGGGCACGAGGCCGGCTGGGCCCAGCTGCCCGCCGCCCGGCAGCTGCTGCGCCGGATCGGCGATTCCACGGACACCCTCACCTACCTCGGCGAGTACACCCGCTTCCGGATCGCCACCGCCCTCACCGAGGACGCGGCCCGGCGCATGACGCAGCTCCCGCCCGGGGTCGACGAGAAGACCTTCCACCCGGACTCGGGCGGCGACGAGGTGCGGGCACGGCTCGGGCTCACCGAGCGGCCGGTGGTGGTGTGCGTCTCCCGGCTGGTGCCGCGCAAGGGCCAGGACACCCTCATCCGGGCCATGCCGCGGATCCTGGCCGCCGAGCCGGACGCCGTGCTGCTGATCGTCGGCGGCGGGCCCTACGAGCGGGACCTGCGCCGGCTGGCCCGGGAGACCGGCGTCGAGGCCTCGGTCCGCTTCACCGGCGCCGTGCCCTGGTCCGAGCTGCCCGCGCACTACGGCGCCGGTGACGTCTTCGCCATGCCGTGCCGCACCCGGCGCGGCGGCCTGGACGTGGAGGGCCTCGGCATCGTCTACCTGGAGGCCTCCGCCACCGGGCTGCCGGTCGTCGCCGGTGACTCGGGCGGCGCCCCGGACGCGGTGCTGGACGGCGAGACCGGCTGGGTCGTCCGGGGCGGCGAGCCGGCCGAGGCGGCCGAGCGGATCACCGCCCTGCTCGGCGACGCCGGGCTGCGCCGCCGGATGGGCGAGCGCGGCCGCCAGTGGGTCGAGGAGAAGTGGCGCTGGGACCTGCTGGCGGAGAAGCTCAGAGCCCTGCTCTAGGCGAACGCGCGACGCGCACGGCCGACGCGCCGACGCACGCGGAACGCGGAACGCGGAACGTAGAACACAGAACGCACGACCGACGCACGACGGCGCGGGTCCTCACCGAGGACCCGCGCCGTGAGGCGTTTTCAGCGGGCGGTCTACTTCGCGTAGATCGCCTCGATCTCGTTCGCGTAGTCCTTCGCCACCACGTTCCGCTTGAGCTTCAGCGACGGGGTGAGATGGCCCGACTCCTCCGTGAACTGGGAGGGCAGAATGCGGAACTTGCGCACCGACTCGGCCTTCGACACCGCGGCGTTGCCGTCGTCGATCGCCGACTGGATCGCCGCTCGCAGCTCGGGGTCCTCGCGCAGCGACGCCGCGGTGCAGCCGGCCGGCTTGCCGTGCTCCTCGGCCCAGCGGCCCAGGAACTCCTCGTCGATGGTGACCAGCGCGCCGACGAACGGCCGCCCGTCGCCCACCACCATGCACTCGGCGACCAGCGCGTGCGCCCGGATCCGGTCCTCGATCACGGCCGGGGCCACGTTCTTGCCGCCCGCCGTGACGATGATCTCCTTCTTGCGGCCGGTGATCCGCAGATAGCCGTCCTCGTCGAGGGTGCCTATGTCACCGGTGTGGAACCAGCCGTCCGCCAGTGCCTCGGCGGTCGCGCCCGGGTTGTTCCAGTACTCCTTGAACAGGTGTTCGCCGTGCAGCAGCACCTCGCCGTCGTCCGCTATCCGGACCACCGAGCCGGGCAGCGGCTGGCCGACCGTGCCGATCTTCTGCCGGTCCCACGGGTTGAACGCGGTGGCCGCGCAGGACTCGGTCAGGCCGTAGCCCTCCAGCACCGTGAAGCCGATGCCCCGGAAGAAGTGGCCGAGCCGCTCGCCCAGCGGGGCACCGCCGGAGATCGCGTACTCGCCCCGGCCGCCGAGGACCGCGCGCAGCTTGCTGTAGACCAGCCGGTCGAAGACCTTGTGCTTGATCTTCAGGCCGATGGACGGGCCCGACGGGGCGTCCAGCGCCTTGCTGTAGGCGATCGCGGTGTCGGCCGCCTTGTCGAAGATCGCGCCCTTGCCGTCCGCCTGCGCCTTGGCGCGGGCCGTGTTGTAGACCTTCTCGAAGACCCGCGGCACACCGAGGACCAGGGTCGGCCGGAACGCGGCCAGCTCGTCGGTGAGGTTCTTGATGTCCGGGACGCAGCCCAGCTTGATCGGCGCCATCATGGGGGCGATCTGCACCAGGCGGCCGAAGACGTGCGCGAGCGGCAGGAAGAGCAGCACCGAGCACTCGCCGGTGCGGAACAGCGGACGCAGCCGCTCGACGATGTTGCCGCACTCGGCGAAGAAGCTGCGGTGGGTGAGCACACAGCCCTTGGGGCGGCCCGTCGTACCGGAGGTGTAGACGATCGTCGCCGGGTCGTCGGCCCGGGCGAGCGAGCCGCGCTCCTCGACGGTCGCGTCCGCGACGCCCTGGCCGAGCCGGGCCAGCTCCTCGAGGCCGCCGGCCTCGATCTGCCAGACGTGCTTCAGCGCGGGCAGCGAGGCCCGCACCGACTCGACGGCGGCCGTGTGGCCGTCCAGTTCCACGACACAGGCGGTCGCGCCCGAGTCGGACAGGATCCACTGCACCTGCTCCGGCGAACTGGTCTCGTACACCGGCACGGTCACCGCGCCGGCGCTCCAGATCGCGAAGTCCATCAGCGTCCACTCGTACCGGGTGCGGGACATCAGCCCCACCCGGTCGCCCGGCTGCACACCGGCGGCGATGAGGCCCTTGGCGGCGGTGTGCACCTCGGCGAGGAACCGCGTCGCCGTGACGTCCTGCCAGACACCGCCCACCTTGCGGGCGATGACGGCGACGTCGGGATGCTGCGCGGCGTTTCTGCGGACGATGTCGGTCAGGTTGCCGTCGGCAGGGACCTCGTACAAAGCCGGAAGGCTGAACTCGCGCAAGACTGCTGCTCCTCATAGGGCGCCGGCGCCACGACTCTGTGTGATGCGACGGTGCGGTCCAAGGCTCGGGAGTGCTCCGGGAATCACATGCGGATTCACATGTTGAAATCCAGAGCACGACTGGACGGGCCGGACGTTACCCGCCGGTATGGCTTCTACGACAGGGGGTCCCGGTGAGATGTTCGCTGCGTCACACAGGTTGGCGTTCCTTCGCGCACAGTAGTCCACGGCACAACCGACCGGCGAGTAACCGCAGGCCGGGCCGCCACTGTTCACAAGGGCCGCGCGCCACCTACCCTTGATCGCCATGGCACCCACACCCACCGGCAGCCGAAGGACACGTGTCCACGTGGTCAGCGACGTGCACGGCAACGCCCGTGATCTCGTCCGGGCCGGCGAGGGTGCGGACGCCCTGATCTGCCTCGGCGACCTCGTCCTCTTCCTCGACTACGCCGACCACTCGCGCGGGATCTTCCCCGACCTGTTCGGCGAGGAGAACGCGGACCGGATCGTCGAGCTGCGCACCGCCCGCCGGTTCGAGGAGGCGCGTGCCTTCGGCGCCCGGCTGTGGGCCGGGATCGGCACCGACCGGGCCGCCGCGATCGAGCGCGCGGTGCGCAAGCAGTACGCCGAGCTGTTCGCCGCGTTCCCGACACCGACATACGCCACCTACGGCAATGTCGACATGCCGCCGCTGTGGCGGGAGTACGCCCGGCCCGGCACCACGGTGCTGGACGGCGAGCGGGTGGAGATCGGCGGCCGGACCTTCGGCTTCGTCGGCGGCGGGCTGAGGACGCCGATGCGCACGCCGTACGAGATCGACGACGAGGAGTACGCGGCGAAGATCGAGGCGGTCGGCGAGGTGGACGTGCTGTGCACCCACATCCCGCCGGAGGTGCCGGAGCTGGTCTACGACACGGTCGCCCGCCGTTTCGAGCGGGGGAGCCGGGCGCTGCTGGACGCCATCCGCCGCACCAGACCGCGCTTCGCCCTGTTCGGGCACGTCCACCAGCCGCTGGTGCGCCGGATGCGGATCGGCGCGACCGAGTGCGTGAACGTGGGGCACTTCGCGGGCACGGGCCGGCCGTGGGCGCTGGAATGGTGATCGGAACGCCGATGCGGACGGGGTGAAGGCGGCAGGTCGGGGGCGCGGTAGCCTTCACGCTGCACACACGTGCGCGGCCCGCGCACGGCAAGAGTCTCTTCGGTCCGTATCTGGAGGAGCCACGGCGATGGCGGAACACACCAGTTCGAGCATCACGATCGAGGCGGCTCCGGCCGACGTCATGGCGGTGATCGCCGACTTCGCCCGCTATCCGGACTGGACCGGCGAGGTCAAGGAGGCCGAGGTGCTCGCGACCGACGAGCAGGGCCGCGCCGAGCAGGTCCGCCTCGTCATGGACGCCGGCGCCATCAAGGACGACCAGACGCTGGCGTACACCTGGGCCGGGGAGAACGAGGTCTCCTGGACGCTGGTGAAGTCCCAGATGCTGCGTTCCCTGGACGGCTCCTATCTGCTGAAGCCGGCCGGGCAGGGCGCCACCGAGGTGACCTACCTGCTCACCGTCGACGTCAAGATCCCCATGCTCGGCATGATCAAGCGCAAGGCCGAGAAGGTCATCATCGACCGGGCCCTGGCAGGTCTGAAGAAGCGCGTGGAGTCGGACCACTAGAACCGCCGGGACCGCTCCGGCTCCGCGGCCCGCGGCGCCGGGTGCCCCGGGCGCACCGCCGGCGGCGGCCCAGACCTCGGCGGCGGCACGGGGCGCCCTCCCACTCCGTTACCGTTCACCCTCATGCGCACCCTCCTGATCACGGGCCCGGGCGGCGGCGGCCGTACGACCATCGCCGCCGCCACCGCACAGCGCGCCGCGGCCGCCGGCACCCGCACCCTCCTGCTCGGCGCCGATCACACCGACACCCTCGGAGCGGCGCTGGGCACCGGAACAGGACCGGCCCCCGCCGAGGCCGCCGAGAACCTCACCGTCTGGCGTCCCGACGCCGCCGACCGCTTCCGGCAGGACCTGACCGCCTTCCAGTCCCGCGCCGCGAACGTCCTGGACCTCCTCGGCGCCGCCCGGCTGGATGCCGAGGAGGTCACCCCGCTGCCCGGCGCTCAGGAACTCTCTTTCCTACGGGCCCTGCGGGACGCCGCCCTCTCCGAGCGCTACGACCTCCTCGTCGTCGACCTCCCGCCCCTCCCGCAGGCCCTGCCCCTGCTCGCCCTCCCCGAGGAACTGCGCCGCTATCTGCGCCGGCTGCTCCCGCCCGAGCGGCAGGCGGCCCGCGCCCTGCGCCCGGTCCTCGGCCGGCTGGCCGGCATCCCCATGCCCGCCGAGTGGCTCTACGAGACGGCGGCCCGCTGGGACATGGAACTGGCGGCCGTGGAGGCGGTGCTCACCGACCGGCACACCTCCGTACGCCTGGTCGCCGAACCCGGCCCGGCCGGCGCCGACGCCGTACGCGCCGCGGGCCTCGGCCTCGCCCTGCGCGGCCTGCGCACCGAGTCCCTGGTCGCCAACCGCGTGCTGCCCGACACCGTGCCCGACAGCTGGCTGCCCCACCCGTCGCCCGACCACCGCCCCTCAACGAGCTTCGCGCCCCTGCTGACTCTCCTCGCCCAGCAGCGCAAGGCGCTCGCCGAATGGCAGACGGAGCACGACGTCCACTGCGTCCCGCACCTCGGCCGCGACCCGCACGGCACCGACGACCTCGACGCCCTCGCCGTGCCCGGCGTCAACCCGGCGCCCGCCCCGGTCGAGTGGCCCGTCACCGACGCCCTCGCCACCGACGGGGTGCTGGTCTGGCACATCCCGCTGCCCGGCGCCGTACGGGACGACCTGGACCTGATCCGGCGCGGCGACGAACTCGTGGTGACCGCGGGTCCCTTCCGGCGGATCGTTCCGCTGCCCTCCGCCCTGCGCCGCTGCACCGTGGCCGGCGCCGGGCTGCGCGAGGGCGAGCTGCGCGTCCGGTTCGCCCCCGACCCCGCGCTGTGGCCCGCGGCCGGCCGGTGAACCGGGTGGGCCGTTCGGGTAACGTCGTAGGGGCGAACCGTAGTCAGGAGTCCGCCATGAGCGAAGAGCGCCCCGCACCCGACCCCGCCGCGGAGGTCCGTGAGGAGGGGGCGACCGACGCCGACGCCTGGTCCACGGCCTGCGCCGAGGATCTCGCCGCCGAGAAGGCCCGCCGCCGCTCCGAGCAGGGCCCGCCCCCGGGCTCCGCCGCCGAGGAACTGCGCAGACTCGTGGACACCGTGGCCGACAAACTGTCCGGCCTGCAGTCCCCGCTCCTCGGGGGCCTCGCCGGACCCGCCGCCCAGCAGGCGGTGCGGCAGGCCGTCCAGCAGGCCAAGGCCGCCGTGGAGCCCGTCCTCGAGCGCAACCCGGACGTGTTCGACCACCTCGCCGCCGCCGGCAACGAACTGCTGGCCGCCTACCGGTCGGCCGTCCAGAACCAGGAACGCCGCTGGACCACCGGCTCCGGGGAGCAGTGGCCCGACGGCCCCGGCCGGGGCGAGGACGGCGGTCCGGGGGAGCGCATCGACCTGGACTGAAGCCCTCCCACGGCAGGGCCTCGGGTACGGTTGGCCGTAGCGGGGCTCGACCGAACTGAGGGATTCATGGGACTCACCATCGGCGTCGACATCGGCGGCACCAAGATCGCGGCCGGCGTGGTCGACGAGGAAGGCAACATCCTCTCGACCTTCAAGGTGCCGACCCCCACCACGCCCGAGGCCATCGTGGACGCCATCGCCTCGGCGGTGGAGGGCGCGCGTGCCGGGCACGAGATCGTCGGCGTGGGCATCGGTGCGGCCGGTTACGTGAACCGGCAGCGCTCGACGGTCTACTTCGCGCCCAACATCGACTGGCGCAACGAGCCGCTCAAGGAGAAGGTCGAGGCCCGCGTCGGCCTGCCCGTCGTGGTCGAGAACGACGCCAACGCCGCCGCCTGGGGCGAGTACAAGTTCGGCGCCGGCAAGGGCCACCGCAACGTCATCTGCATCACGCTCGGCACCGGCCTCGGCGGCGGCATCATCATCGGCAACAAGCTGCGCCGCGGCCACTTCGGCGTGGCCGCCGAGTTCGGCCACATCCGGATGGTGCCGGACGGCCTGCTGTGCGGCTGCGGCTCGCAGGGCTGCTGGGAGCAGTACGCCTCCGGCCGCGCCCTGGTGCGCTACGCCACGCAGCGCGCCAACGCCACCCCCGAGCGCGCCGAGGTGCTGCTCTCCCTCGGCGACGGCACCCCCGACGGCATCGAGGGCAAGCACATCTCCATGGCGGCCCGCCAGGGCGACCCGGTCGCCGTCGACTCCTACCGCGAACTGGCCCGCTGGGCCGGCGCCGGCCTCGCCGACCTCGCCTCCCTCTTCGACCCCTCCGCGTTCATCGTCGGCGGCGGCCTCTCCGACGAGGGCGACCTGGTCCTGGACCCGATCCGCAAGTCCTACAAGCGCTGGCTGGTGGGCGGCAACTGGCGTCCGGTCGCCGATGTGATCGCCGCGCAGCTCGGCAACAAGGCGGGCCTGGTGGGCGCGGCCGACCTGGCCCGCGAGCCCGACCCGATCATGTAGCGAGCCCGTACGGCAGTGCCCGCCGAGTCCGGTCCCGGGACGGCGGGCATCGTCGTATGTTGATCGTCATGGCAACCCCGACGCTTCCCAACTCCCGTACCGAACCGGACGGTTCCGCCGTCATCCGGGTCCTCGCCTACAACGTCCGCTCGATGCGCGACGACACCGACGCGCTCGCCCGGGTGATCACCGCCTGCGCCCCCGACCTGGTCCTCGTCCAGGAGGCCCCGCGCTTCTTCCGCTGGCGCAAGAAGCTGGCCCGGCTCGCCGCGGCCTCCGGCCAGACCGTCCTCACCGGGGGCGCGACGGCGGCGGGGCCCGCGATCCTGTGCTCGCTGCGGGCCACGGTCGAGCGCACGCGGGACGTGCTGCTGCCGCTCACCCCGGGACTGCACCGGCGCGGATTCGCCACCGCCGTCGTACGGTTCGGCGGCGTCCGCCTCGGTGTGCTGAGCTGCCATCTGAGCCTGCGGCAGGACGAGCGGTACGAGCAGGGCGGGATGCTCCTGGACCGCCTCGCGGCGCTGGGCGTGGAGCACGCCGTGGCGGGCGGTGATCTCAACGAACGCCCCGACGGGCGCACCTTCCGCCGCCTCGCCGCCGCCCTCCGGGACTGCCGGGCCGTCAGCCCCTGGGGCGGCGAGTTCACCTCCACCGCCACAGACCCCCACCAGCGCATCGACGCCCTGTTCGCCACCGAGGGCGTCGAGGTCCTCGGCTGCGGGGTGCCGCTCGGCCTGCCGGGCTTGAGCGAGGCGGATCTGAGGAGAGCCACGGACCACCTTCCGGTCCTGGCCGCCCTCAGGATCCCGGCGTCGTAGCGTCGAGCGGCGGGTCAGCGGGTCAGCGGGTCAGACCACGGCCCCGCGCCCCGGGTCGTCCCCGTCCTCGTCCGTCCGCATCCGCGTCACCAGCGTCACGAAGCCACCGAGGAACCCGCCGATGCCCAGGGTCGCCAGATACCAGGTCATCTCCCAGCCGAGCAGCACGGCCAGCAGGAGCAGGACCGGTCCGCCGACCACCCCCAGCCAGGCGAACCTGGCGGTCGTGTCGGCAATCGGCAGCGGCGGCGGCTCGGGCGGCACGAAGTGGCCCTCGTCGTCCTCGCCGAGGTCGTCCTCGGAGGGCTCGGCCACGCGGTAGTCGCGCGGCCCCACCCCGGGCGCGAACGAGACCGAGCTGCCCAGCGGCCGGTCGGACCGCGGCTCACCGGGTCCTTCGGCGTCCTCGCCGGGGGGTTCCTTCTCGAGCAGCGCGAGATCCTCGACCGGCTTGTAGGGCCGGCTGCCCGGCGGGTCCGGCGGCTCGGCGCCGTAGCCCGCGACGATCGCCTGCCACGCGGCCTCCTCGTCGAAGGGGACTCCCTTCTCGTCCGGCTCGCGGTCCCCGCGGTCGGACTCGTGCTCAGCCAACTGCGGCCGTCCCTTCCTTGCCGGTCATGGGTGCGAGCCGGCCGACGAAGGCGAGGCTCCCCTCGAAGATCCGGTCCGCGTCGTAGTCCAACGTCGCCACATGGCGGCTCTGTTCCAGCACGGTCTCCGTGACGTCCCTGGAGGACACCCGGCTCAGCACACGCGCCGAGTCGGCCGCCGGGACCACGTGGTCGTGGGCGCTGCGCAGCAGCAGCAACGGCTGGGTCACCTGGGGCAGCTCGCCGTCCAGCCGGCGCAGGAACTCCCGCAGGGAGTGCGCCGCGTGCAGCGGCACCCGGTCGTAACCCAGCTCCGCGGCGCCCTCCTTGGCGATGTCACCGGTGACGCCCTTCGTCGTGCGCGCCAGGTGCCGGGCCACCGGAAGGGCGTACGCCGACAGCCCGTGCACCCGGTTCACCGGGTTGACGACCACCACACCCGCGACGTCGTCACCGTGCCTCGCGGCGAGCCGCAGCGCCAGTGCCCCGCCCATCGACAGGCCGCCGACGAACACCCGGGAGCAGCGCCCGGCCAGCAGCCGCAGCTCGCGGTCCACCTCCGCGTACCAGTCCTGCCAGCCCGTGACCTGCAGGTCCTCCCAGCGGGTGCCGTGCCCGGGCAGCAGCGGCAGCGACACGGTCAGACCGTGTGCCGCGTGGTGCTCCGCCCAGGGGCGCAGCGACTGGGGCGAGCCGGTGAAGCCGTGACAGAGGAGGACACCCACCTCCCCGCCCTCGTGGCGGTACGGCTCGGCTCCGGGGAGAACCGGCACCTTTCGGACTCCTGTTCCTGAGAAAGGCGTGAAGAACTGGCGGATGTGGTTCACCGTACGCGACCGCACCGACACCGACCAGGGTCGTCGGGCCCATTGGCGGCACTCCGGGTTATGGTCTGACCGTCGGAAACAGGAGGCACGCGGGTGTTGTACGGCACGATGAAGGTCGCCATCGGAGGGCCGCTGAAGGTCGCCTTCAGACCCTGGGTGGAGGGCCTGGAGAACATTCCGCCCGAGGGCGCCGCCATCCTGGCGAGCAATCACCTCTCGTTCTCGGACTCGTTCTTCCTGCCCGCGGTCCTCGACCGCAAGGTGACCTTCATCGCGAAGGCCGAGTACTTCACCACCCCCGGCGTCAAGGGCCGCCTCACCGCGGCCTTCTTCAAGGGCGTCGGACAGCTCCCGGTGGACCGCTCCGGGGCGCGCGGCGCCGGCGAGGCGGCGATCAAGAGCGGCATAGAGGTGCTGGAACGCGGAGAGCTGTTCGGCATCTATCCCGAGGGCACCCGCTCGCCCGACGGCCGGCTGTACCGGGGCAAGCCCGGCGGCCTCGCGCGCGTGGCGCTCGCCACCGGCGCGCCGGTCATCCCGGTCGCGATGATCGACACCGAGAAGATCCAGCCGCCCGGTCAGGTGATGCCCAAGCTGATGCGTCCGGGCATCCGCATCGGCAAGCCCCTGGACTTCAGCCGCTACCTCGGCATGGAGCACGACCGGTTCGTGCTCCGCGCGGTGACCGACGAGGTCATGTACGAGATCATGAAGCTCTCCGGCCAGGAGTACGTCGACATGTACGCGACCGCCGCCAAGCGGCAGATCGCGGACGCGGCGAAGGCGGCCAAGGAAGCCGAGAAGGCGGAGAAGGCGGAGAAGGCGGAGAAGAAGCAGCCCGGGAGCTAGCGGGGAACCGGGGGATCGGGGGGCGGGGCCATGCCCAGGCGCGAGCGGGTCATGAGGATGTCGGTCGAACTGCCGCTGTGGCGCGCGCTCGCCGGCTACCGCGTGCTGACGATGCTGTACGCCATCGGCCTGTGCGCCACCGCGTACGACCACTTCGTGCGCCCCTGGGTCGCCGTCGGCTACTACGCGGTGCTGGTCGTGTGGACCCTCGCCACCCTGCCCCGGGTGGCGAACGCGGCGAGCTGCACCAGGGGCTTCCTGGCCGCCGACCTGACCGTCGCGCTCACCGGCATCCTGCTCACCCCGCTCGCCGACAACCACGAGCGGATCGCGGGCGGCGGCCCGACCCTGCCGTCGATATGGACCGCCGGCGCCGTGCTGGCCTTCGCCATCAAGGGCGGCTGGCGCTGGGCCGCCGTGGCCTCCACGGCCGTCGCCGCCGTCAACCTGGTGGAGCGCGGCAGCCCGGCCCGGGACACCGTGCACAACGTGATCCTGGTCTGGGTCGCCTCCATCGCCATCGGCTACGTCGTGGAGGTCGCCCGGGCCTCCGAACGCACCCTCGCCCGCGCCCTGGAGATCGAGGCGGCGACCCGCGAGCGCGAGCGGCTGGCCCGGGACATCCACGACGGCGTGCTCCAGGTGCTGGCCATGGTGCAGCGGCGCGGCGCGGTCATCGGCGGCGAGGCCGCCGAGCTGGGGCGGCTGGCGGGCGAGCAGGAGGTGGCGCTGCGCACGCTGGTCTCCGGCGGCCTGCTGCCGGTGTCCCGGGTCTCGGAGGACGCCGCCGCCGGAGCCGTCGTACGCGCTGTCGACGAGCCGTACGACGACGAACCGGACGGCCCGGTCGACCTGCGCGCCCTGCTCGCCCGCCACGCGGGCGCCCGGACCAGCCTCGCCGAGCCCGGCGCCCCGGTCGAACTGCCGCGGCCGGCCGCGCGGGAGCTGGCGGCGGCGGTCGGGGCGGCGCTGGACAACGTGCGCGAGCACGCCGGAGCCGAGGCCCGGGCCTGGATCCTGGTCGAGGACGAACCGGACGAGATCGTCGTGACCGTGCGGGACGACGGGCCCGGCATCCCCGAGGGCCGGCTGGCCCAGGCCGAGGGCGAGGGCCGGCTGGGCGTGGCCCAGTCGATCCGCGGCCGGCTGCGCGACCTCGGCGGCAGCGCCGAGCTGATCTCGGTGCCCGGACAGGGCACCGAAGTCGAGTTGAAGGTACCGAAGGGCGCCGTGCGGGCGCGGGGGAAGGCGGAGCGACGATGACGCAGGCGCAGGAGCCGATCAGGGTCATGGTGGTCGACGACCACCCCATGTGGCGCGACGCGGTCGCCCGGGACCTCGCCGAGTCCGGCTTCGAGGTGGTCGCCACCGCCGGCGACGGCGAACAGGCGGTCCGCCGTGCCAAGGCCGTGGCCCCGGACGTCCTCGTGCTGGACCTCAACCTGCCCGCCAAGCCCGGTGTGACGGTGTGCAAGGAGCTGGTGGCCCACAACCCCGCGCTGCGCGTCCTGGTGCTCTCCGCCAGTGGTGAGCACGCCGATGTACTGGAGGCGGTGAAGTCCGGCGCGACGGGCTACCTGCTGAAGTCGGCCTCCACCGCGGAACTGCTGGACGCGGTGCGCCGTACCGCCGTCGGCGACCCGGTGTTCACCCCGGGCCTCGCCGGGCTGGTCCTCGGCGAGTACCGGCGCCTGGCCGCCGAGCCCGCGCCCGCCCCGGACTCCCCCGGAGCGCCCCGGCTGACCGAGCGGGAGACCGAGGTGCTGCGGCTGGTCGCCAAGGGCCTGAGCTACAAGCAGATCGCCGAACGCCTCGTCATCTCCCACCGCACCGTCCAGAACCACGTCCAGAACACCCTCGGCAAGCTCCAACTGCACAACAGGGTCGAGCTGGTGCGGTACGCGATCGAGCGCGGCCTCGACGAGGAGTGAGACGGGCCGGTCAAGCGGTCTCCTGACAATTCACCGGAATCGCCCTCCCCGCCTCTCGCCGTGTGACCCGCATCACCATTACCGTGAGTGAGCATCAGGTAACCGCGGTGAAGGGACGTGTGGCATGCGGGTGGGAGTACTGACCGGGGGCGGTGACTGCCCCGGCCTCAACGCCGTCATCCGGGCAGTCGTCCGCAAGGGCGTGCAGGAGTACGGATACGACTTCGTCGGCTTCCGGGACGGCTGGCGGGGCCCGCTCGAGAACTACACGGTGCGCCTCGACATCCCCGCGGTGCGCGGCATCCTGCCCCGCGGGGGCACCGTGCTCGGCTCCTCGCGGACCAACCCCCTCAAGGTGGAGGGCGGCATCCGCCGCATCAAGGAGAACCTGGCCAAGCAGGAGGTCGACGCGCTCGTCGCGATCGGTGGCGAGGACACCCTCGGTGTCGCCGCCCGCCTCTCCGACGAGTACGGCGTGCCCTGCGTCGGCGTGCCGAAGACCATCGACAACGACCTGTCCGCCACCGACTACACCTTCGGCTTCGACACCGCGGTCGGCATCGCCACCGAGGCCATCGACCGCCTGCACACCACCGCCGAGTCCCACATGCGGGTCCTGGTCTGCGAGGTGATGGGCCGTCACGCCGGCTGGATCGCCCTGCACTCCGGGCTGGCCGGCGGCGCCAACGTCATCCTCATCCCCGAGCAGCGCTTCGACCTCGACCAGGTGTGCGCCTGGATCACCTCCCGCTTCAAGGCCTCGTACGCCCCGATCGTCGTCGTCGCCGAGGGCGCCATGCCCAAGGACGGCGACATGGTCCTCAAGGACGAGTCGCTGGACTCCTTCGGGCACGTCCGGCTCTCCGGGGTCGGCGAGTGGCTGGCCAAGGAGATCGAGAAGCGCACCGGCAAGGAGGCCCGCACGACCGTGCTCGGGCACATCCAGCGCGGTGGCACCCCCAGCGCCTTCGACCGCTGGCTCGCCACCCGCTTCGGCCTGCACGCCATCGACTGCGTGCGCGACGGCGACTTCGGCAAGATGGTCGCCCTGCGCGGCACCGACATCGTGCGCGTCCCGATCGCCGAGGCCACCGCCAAGCTCAAGACGGTGGACCCGAAGCTGTACGACGAGGTCGGAGTGTTCTTCGGCTGACGGAACGTCAGGGCCGGCGGCGGAGGCCCGGGGACCGCGATCCGGTCTCCGGGCGCCCCGGCCGTCAGTCCGTCAGCCCGTCAGACCGCCCCGCTCACCCCGCGCAGCTCGCCGATCAGCTCCCGCACGACCGCCGCCCCGTTCAGGGTCAGCACCGACTCCGGGTGGAACTGCACCCCGGCGAACCCGGGGCCGCGCACCGCGTGCACCTCCCCGTTCTCCGCCCGGCTCACCTCCACGTGGTGCGCGGCCAGCTCCCGGGCGGCCTCGTCGTCGCAGCGGGCCGTGAAGCTGTTGTAGAAGCCGACCGTCTCCGGCCGCCCGAACAGGTCGATCGTGGTCTGCGCCCCCTGGTACGGGACCTCCTTGCGGACGATCTCGAGACCCAGCTCCGCCGCGATCAGCTCGTGCCCCAGGCAGACCCCGAGCACACCGTGCCGGTGCTCCCCGACCACCGCGGCGGCCAGGTCCCGCAGGACGCGCATCTTCGGGTCGGCCGGGTCGGACGGGTCGCCCGGGCCCGGCCCCAGCACCACCGGCCCCGGGTGCGCGAGCACGGTCCGGCGCAGCCCCGGCTCGTCGTAGCGCCGGACCGTCACCTCCAGCCCGGCGGAGCGCAGCACGTGCGCCAGCATCGCCGTGAAGGTGTCCTCGCCGTCGACGACGAGCGCGTGCCCCGCGAGGGCGTCGGAGCGCTCCTGCATCCGCAGCCAGAACGGGGCGAGGGAGGCCCGGCGCCCGTCCAGCGCGGCCCGCACCCGGGGGTCGTCGGCCAGCCGCGGGCGCCTGCGCTCCGTGCGCGGCGCGGACGGCCGTACCCCGAGGGCCGCGAGCACTCCCGCCGCCTTCGCGTGCGTCTCCGCCACCTCGCCCGCCGGATCCGAGCCGCGCACCAGCGTCGCGCCCACCGGGACGCGCAGCCGGCCTCCCCCACTCTCGGCTTCGCTCGAGCGGGAGGTGCCCCCATGGGCGATGTCGGCGGTGCGGATCAGGATGGGGGAGTCCAGCGTCTGGGCACCGCCGGAGTCCCGCCCGAGCAGGGCCAGCGCGCCCGCGTAGTAGCCGCGTCCGCCGGCCTCGTGCCGTTCGATCACCCGGCAGGCGTTCTGCACCGGCGATCCGGTGACGGTGGCCGCGAACATGGTCTCCCGCAGCACCTCCCGCGCGTCCAGGGAGGACTTCCCGCGCAGCTCGTACTCGGTGTGCGCGAGGTGCGCCATCTCCTTCAGGCGCGGCCCGACGACCACCCCGCCCATGTCGCCGACGGTGCACATCATCTTCAGTTCCTCGTCGACGACCATGGACAGCTCCTCGATCTCCTTGCCGTCGGCGAGGAAGTCCAGCAGATGCTCCGGCGTCGGCCCCCCGGCCGGATAGCGGTACGTCCCGCTGATCGGGTTCATCACGACCGTCCCGCCCGACATCCGCACGTGCACCTCCGGGCTGGCGCCGACCAGCGTCCGTTCCGGGGTGTGGACCAGGAACGTCCAGTAGGCGCCCCGCTCGCCCTCCAGCAGCCGCCGGAACAGTGCCAGCGCGTCCGCCCGCCCGAAGCCGGGGATCCCGCCCTCGTACGTCCGCCGGATCACGAAGTTGGCGCCCTCGCCCCCGCCGATCTCCTCGCGCAGCACCCGCCCGACGATCTCGGCGTACTCCTCGTCGCCGACGTCGAAGCCCCCGCCCTCGACCCGCACCTCATGGCCGGGCAGCGACCGCAGGGCCTCGGCGAGCGGGAACTCGTACGACTCCTCGGGGGTCAGCACCAGCAGCGGGGTGCCGTCGTCCCGGACGTCGAAGCCGCGCTCGCGGATCTGCCGGAACGGGACGAGCGCCAGGCCCTCGTCGGGCAGGTCGGCCAGCTTGTCCCGGGCGGTGACGGGGCCGAGCAGCAGCTCCACCGGGTGCTCGTCCCGGCCCGGGGTGCGCCGGCGGAGCAGCGCGAAGGGGCGGGGGTCGGACAACAGGTCCTTGAGGTTCACGGGTGGGGCTCCTTCTCGGTCGTCTGCCTGACGGAGAGGAACGGCCCGGAAAACACCGAAGGCCGCCCCTCGGGCGGCCTTCGCGAAGTCTTGCGTACGCGCAGTCAGTGGGCCGCCGGATGAGCGGTCCACCACCAGTTCTGGATCGAAAGCGCGAACATGCCGGAAACCCTACCGCACCGGCCCGGCGTCCACGGGGCAAACTGTCCGTCTCACCCTTCGAGCCGAAAGCAGAGCATGCGACACGACCCCGTAATGTTTGAGGGGTGACCGTGAACGCTAAGACCAGCGCGAGCGCTGGCAACACCTGGCGAGACCTGCCCGCGGCGCAGCAGCCCGAGTACCCCGACACCGAGGCTCTGCGCGCAGTGATCGCGGACCTCGAGTCGTATCCGCCGCTCGTCTTCGCGGGCGAGTGCGACCAGCTGCGCGCCCGGATGGCGGCCGTCGCCAAGGGAGAGGCGTTCCTCCTCCAGGGCGGCGACTGCGCCGAGGCCTTCGACGCGGTGTCCGCCGACCACATCCGCAACAAGCTCAAGACGCTGCTCCAGATGGGTGCCGTCCTGACCTACGCGGCCTCCGTGCCGGTGGTCAAGGTGGGCCGGATCGCCGGCCAGTACTCCAAGCCGCGCTCCAAGCCGACCGAGACCCGGGACGGCGTGACGCTGCCGACCTACCGCGGCGACTCCGTCAACGGCTTCGACTTCACCGAGGAATCCCGCGTCCCGGACCCCGAGCGGCTGAAGCGCATGTACAACGCCTCGGCCTCCACGCTGAACCTGGTGCGCGCCTTCACCACCGGCGGCTACGCCGACCTGCGCCAGGTGCACGCCTGGAACCAGGACTTCGTGAAGTCCTCCCCGTCCGGGCAGCGCTACGAGCAGCTGGCGCGGGAGATCGACAGCGCGCTGAACTTCATGCGGGCCTGCGGGACCGACCCGGAGGAGTTCAAGACCGTCGAGTTCTTCTCCTCGCACGAGGCGCTGCTGCTGGACTACGAGTCCGCCCTGACCCGGGTCGACTCCCGCACCGGCAAGCTGTACGACGTCTCCGGGCACATGGTGTGGATCGGTGAGCGCACCCGGCAGCTCGACGGCGCGCACATCGAGTTCGCCTCGCGCATCCGCAACCCGATCGGCATCAAGCTCGGCCCGACCACCACGGCCGAGGAGGCGCTGCGTTACATCGACCGCCTCGACCCCGAGCGGGAGCCGGGCCGGCTGACCTTCATCGTCCGCATGGGCGCCGACAAGATCCGCGACCGGCTCCCCGAGCTGGTCGAGAAGGTCACGGCGTCCGGCGCCACGGTGGCCTGGGTGACCGACCCGATGCACGGCAACACCTTCGAGGCGGCCTCCGGCCACAAGACCCGCCGCTTCGACGACGTGCTCGACGAGGTCAAGGGCTTCTTCGAGGTGCACAAGGGGCTCGGCACCCACCCGGGCGGCATCCACGTGGAGCTGACCGGCGACGACGTCACCGAGTGCGTGGGCGGCGGCGACGAGATCTTCGTCGACGATCTGCACCAGCGCTACGAGACGGCCTGCGACCCGCGGCTGAACCGCAGCCAGTCCCTCGACCTGGCGTTCCTCGTCGCGGAGATGTACCGCGACCAGTGAGTGATCTGGGGCGCGGATCACACCGGATCCGCGCCCCACGCACTTTTGCGCCCTCGACGCGATGGGTAAGGTTAGGTTTGCCTCACCGGGAACGGGACGGCATGACAACAGCGACCCAGTCGGGAGGTGAATCCGCGTGTACGTCTGCAGCTGCTTCGGCATCACCGAGGCCCAGGTCAAGCAGCACGCGGAGGACGGTGCCGGCACCCCCCGCCAGATAGCCTCCGCCTGCAAGGCCGGCACGGACTGCGGCGGCTGCGTACGGCGCATCCAGGCACTGCTCGGCCGGGGCGCCTGCCCCCGCCGGGAACTGATCGACCGGCGCACACCGGCCCTCGGCCGGCTGGACGACGCCGCCTGACACGCGCCGCCCCGCGCGGCCGCTCAGTGCGTGGAGAAGCCCCCGGTGCCCGGTCCCGACGGGTCGGGCTGGCTCTGCTCGATCACGGTCGACAGGTAGAGCGCCTCACCGAGCTTGTCCACGAGCTCGAGCTGGGTGTCGAGGTAGTCGATGTGGTGCTCCTCGTCTGCCAGGATCGCCTCGAAGATGTTCGCCGACGTGATGTCGTCCTTCTCGCGCATCAGCTGGACGCCGCGGCGCAGCCGGTCGATGGCCTCCACCTCGATCTGCCGGTCGGCCCGGAACATCTCGGCCACCGTCTGCCCGACCTGCACATGGAAGAGCCGCTGGTAGTTCGGCAGGCCGTCCAGCAGCAGGATGCGGTCGGTGAGGACCTCCGCGTGCCGCATCTCGTCGAACGACTCGGCCCGGGTGTACTGGGCGAGCTTCGTCCATCCCTTGTGGTCCTGCAGCTTGGCGTGCAGGAAGTACTGGTTGATCGCGGTCAGCTCGGCGGTCAGCTGCTCGTTGAGCAGTTCGATGACCTCGGGGTCGCCCTGCATCGCGATGGACTCCTTCACGTGGTCGAACCAGGTCGCTAGCGCCGCATGATTTCACCGGCCGGGAAGATCGTCCAGTAAGTGCGTACTAATTACGTAAGTGGCGCACTAATGGCATTTGTCCGGCTCGGGGGTGGGTGGTCAAGGGCACTGCCCGAGGTCTGTCAGGATGGATACATGGGTCATCCGGTGGAGCGAGCGTCTGGAGAAGCGGCAGGGCCCGAGCTTCCGCCGGGGCAGCGGCTGCAGCGTGGCTGGCCGGTCACGCACTACGGTCCGGTGCCGAAGTTCCGGCCCGAGCGCTGGGAGTTCCGCGTCTTCGGCGCCACCGCCGACGGCGACCAGCACACCTGGGGCCATGAGGAGTTCACCGCGCTGCCCTACACCACCGTGGTGGCCGATCTGCACTGCGTGACGAAGTACAGCATGACCGGCGCGGAGTGGGGCGGCGTCCCGGCCCGCGCGGTGCTGGACCTCGCCCCGCCGGCCGCGGACGTCACCCATGTGATGGTGTGGGCGGAGTACGGGTTCAGCTCCAACCTGCGGCTCGCGGACTTCGCCTCCGACCGCACGATCTTCGCCACCCACAAGGACGGCGAACTCCTCACCGCCGAACACGGCTTCCCGGTCCGCCTGATCGTCCCGAACCTGTACGCCTGGAAGGGCCCCAAGTGGGTCCGGGGCGTGGAGTACATGACCGCCGACCGCCGCGGCTTCTGGGAGGAGCGCGGCTACCACAACATCGGCGACCCCTGGAAGGAGCAGCGCTACTCCTACCAGGAAGAGCCCGGGGAGGGCCCCGAGCTCTGATCCTGGCGTCCGTGCCGGGTCAGTGGTGGTACTGGTGCACCACGGCGTGCCCCTTGCCCCGCCCGATCGTCCACTTGTTGACCGGGGTGGTCACGACGAAGGCGATCACCAGCGAGACGGCCAGCGAGATCCAGAACAGCGCGTCGGCGAGGGTGGCGTCCATCGCGGACGGCCAGACCAGGATCACCCCGTTGTCGATCAGCTCCATCACGGCGATGGACAGGGTGTCCGCGGCCAGGGCCACCCGGATCGCGGTCCGCAGGTCGACACCGGCCCGCAGGACCCCGCGCATGGTGAGCGAGTAGCCGAAGAAGAAGGCCAGGACGATCGCCAGCAGGGTGGTCGGCAGGTTCCCCCAGCCGGCCGCGGTGCCGATGACCATGCCGAGCACCTCGCCGATGGCGCAGCCGGTGAGGCAGTGCAGGGTGGCCTGCGCGGCCGTCGCCCAGCTTGCCGTGCCGGAGCCGTGGCCGGATCCGTGGTCGTGACCCTGGCCGTGCCCCTGCCCCTGGTGCTGGTGCTGGTGCTGGTGCTCGGTGTGTGCCGTGTGCTCCATGACGTCCCCCAATGCCGGACGGGCGGTTCCCGTACCCACCGGAACCGCATACCCCCTGGGGGTATTCCCCGTGAGGGTCAGGAATCCCGGAGCTTCTTCAGCCGCGCGACGTCCGCCGCGTGCCCCTCTTTGCCGCCGGGGGTCTCGATGACGAGCGGCACGCCCGCCGTCGCCGGGTGGGTCATCAGCGCCCGGAACGGGTCCTCGCCGATGTGACCGGCGCCGATGTTCTCGTGCCGGTCCTTGTGCGCGCCGGCCACGTCCTTGGAGTCGTTGGCGTGGATCAGCTTCAGCCTGCCCTCGCCGACGGTGCCCACCAGCAGATCGAGCGTCTGGTGCATGCCGCTGGGGCCGGTCAGGTCGTGCCCGGCGGCGAAGATGTGGCAGGTGTCCAGGCAGACGCCGAGCTTCGGATGGGCGTCCAGCGCCTCGAAGTACGGCCCGAAGTCCCAGGTGCGCGAGCACAGCGAGGCGCCCTGCCCGGCGGTCGACTCCAGCAGCAGGAACGGGTCGTCGTCGTGGGTCAGCTCGTCCAGCAGCGGCAGCAGATGGGCGCGCACCTGCTTCAGCGCCACCTCGCGCGCCCGCCCGCCGGTCGCGCTGCCCGTGTGCACCACCACGCCGAGCGCCCCGATCTCCCGACCGCGTCGCAGCGAGTGCCGCAGCGACTCCACCGAGCGCTCCACGGTCGCCTCGGTGTGCGAGCCGAAGTTGATCAGATAAGGAGCATGGACATACGCCGGGACCGACTCCGCGGCGCACGCCTCACGGAACGCCTCGTCCTGCCGCGGGTTCCCGGCCGGGGTGGCCCACCC
Source organism: Streptomyces sp. NPDC005706 (assembly GCF_040631045.1). Taxonomy (NCBI): domain Bacteria; kingdom Bacillati; phylum Actinomycetota; class Actinomycetes; order Kitasatosporales; family Streptomycetaceae; genus Streptomyces; species Streptomyces sp. NPDC005706. Next base: position 24,731 of record NZ_JBEXYS010000009.1, read on the forward strand.
GCGCGGGTTGGCGACGAAGACCTGCACGGTCTCGGCCTTCAGTTCGCGGGCGTAGGACAGCCCCACCGAGTGCAGACCGCCGGCCACCGGGACGTGACCGCCGATCGGGTTGCGGGCGGAGCCCGGGAGGGTCGGGGCGGCGGGGCGGGACGGCTGGGATGTCACCCGTTCAGGGTGTCATGCCGTCCCCCGCCGCCGGACCGCGGTCCCCGGTGACCCCGCTCACCGGGTCAGCGGATGGTGATCGTGATCGTCGACCCCTTGGGCGCCTTCTCGCCCGCGTCCACCGACTGCTCCTTCACGGTGTCGCCGAACAGCCCGAGCAGGCCCCGGTCCTCGTTCACCTCGAAGCCGGCGGCCTCCAGCCGCTGTGTGGCGTCGTCCACGCTCGACCCGACCACGTCCGGCACCGTCACCATCACCGGGCCCTTGGACAGGGTCAGCGTCACCGTGTCGCCCTCGGCGGCCCGGCTGCCGGCCCCCGGGGTCTGCCGGGCCACCTGGCCCTTGTCGTACTCGGAGTTGACCTGCTGCGCGGAGATCCGCACCTTCAGACCCGCGTCCTCCAGGTCCTGCCGGGCGCTGTCCGGGTCCTCACCGGTGACGTCCGGCACGTCGACCGGGTTGCCCTTGCTGACCAGGAGCGCGATCGCCGAGCCCGCGTGCCGCTTGACACCCGTCTGCGGGTCGGTGCTGATCACCGATCCCCGGTCCACGCTGTCGCTGAAGGCACGGTTGACCATGCCCGGCTCCAGCCCGGCCGACCTCAGCCGCGAGCGCGCCTCGCCCAGCGGCACCCCGCGCAGGTCGGGCACCTTCACGATCTCCGGGCCCCGGGAGATGACGAGGGTCACGGAGCCGTTGCCCCGGATGCGGGACCCGGCCGTCGGATCGGTGCTGATGACGGTGCCGCTGCCGACCGTGTCGTTGTACTCGCGCTTGATCTCCTTGACGTGGAGCCCGGACGACTTCAGCCGCGCCGTCGCCTGCTCCTCGGTCTTGGCCAGCAGCGGAGGGACCTTGGTGAACTGCCCGGAGTTGATGTACCAGACGCCCGCGCCCACGCCGAGGACCACGAGCACGGCGGCGACGAGCGCGGCGAGCCGGCGTCCCGGCCGCAGCGGCGCCCGCCGTTCGGGCACCGGCGGGCTCTGCAGCCGGCTGGTGTGCCGGACGTCCGCCGGGCCGTCGTCCTCGTTGACGGGCAGCGGCCGGGGCACGGTCAGCGAGCGCGGGATCACGCTCGTACGGTCCCCGGCGTTGTCGTGCTCCGCGGACAGCGCCTGCGGCGGCACGGCGTCCAGCTGACCGGCGCTGAGCCCGGCCCGGGCCCGCAGCACCTGGCCGAGCAGCGCGGCGGCGTCGTCCGGCCGGAGGTCCGGGGTGCGCGCGGTCGCCGAGGCGACCAGCTCGTCCAGCTCCGGCGGCAGCCCCGGTACGAGCGCGGAGGGCGGCGGCACGTCCTCGTGGATGTGCTTGTACAGGATCTGCGCCGGGGAGTCCCCGGAGTGCGGCTTGCCGCCCGTCAGCATCTCGTAGAGGACGACACCGCAGGCGTAGACGTCGACACGCGGGTCGGCGGTGCCCTGCTCCATCTGCTCGGGAGCGAGATACGACACGGTCCCGAGGACGGAGCCCGTGGTGCTGGTCACCGTGTCGACCGACCGCACCAGCCCGAAGTCGGCGACCTTGACCCGCCCGTCATCGCCTATCAGCACGTTCTCGGGCTTCATGTCCCGGTGCACGAACCCGGCCCGGTGCGCGGCGCCGAGCGCGGCGAGCACCGGCTCCAGGATGTCCAGCGCCGCCCGCGGCTGAAGCGCCCCCCGCTCGCGCAGCACGTCCCGCAGCGTGCACCCCGCGACGTACTCCATCGCCAGATACACGTAGGACGCGTCGGTGCCCTGGTCGAAGACCTGCACCACGTTGGGGTGGGCGAGCCGGGCGACCGACTTGGCCTCGCGGATGAACCGGTCCACGAACGACCCGTCGGCAGCCAGGGCCGGGTGCATCACCTTGAGCGCGAGCACGCGGTCCAGGCGGGTGTCCAGGGCCCGGTAGACCGTGGCCATCCCGCCGACGGCGATCCGCGCTTCGACGCGATAGCGTCCGTCGAGCACCTGCCCGACGAGCGGGTCCTGAAGGGTCGTATCCACGCAGGCGAGTGTACGAGGACCGACGGACACCGCCGTGCGCTGCGCCGTTCCGGTGACGTACTGCAGCAGACCTGTGACTGTCCCGCGAGGCGGAAGGGCGAACTAGAACGCGGGCCGCTCGGGGTCCAGGTCGGCGCGGCCCCCGGTGGGGGAGGAGGCCTCGGCGAAGTGCCTGCGCGGGATCCGGCCCGCCAGCCGGGCCAGCCGCCCCGCCTCCACCGCGTGCCGCATCGCCGCCGCCATCGTCTCGGGCCGCTGGGCCCGCGTCACGGCGGAGGCGAGCATCACACCGGCGCAGCCCAGCTCCATCGCCAGCGCGACGTCCGAGGCCGTACCGGCGCCCGCGTCCAGGATCACCGGCACGCGCGCGTGCTCCACGATGAGCTGGAAGTTGTGCGGGTTGCGGATCCCGAGCCCGGAGCCGATCGGGGAGCCCAGCGGCATCACCGCCGCACAGCCCACGTCCTCCAGCTTCCGCGCGAGCACCGGATCGTCGTTGGTGTACGGCAGCACCGTGAACCCGTCGTCGACCAGCGTCTCCGCCGCCTCCAGCAGCTCCACCGGATCCGGCAGCAGGGTGCGCTCGTCGGCGATGACCTCCAGCTTCACCAGGTCGGTGCCCAGCGCCTCGCGCGCCAGCCGGGCCGTCAGCACGGCCTCCCCGGCGGTGAAGCAGCCCGCGGTGTTCGGCAGCACCCGGATGCCCAGCCTCTCCAGCACCGACAGCACCGAGCCGTGCACCCCGGGATCGACCCGCCGCATGGCCACGGTGGTCAGCTCCGTGCCGGAGGCGACCAGCGCGCGCTCCAGCACGTCCAGGCTGGGCGCGCCGCCGGTGCCCATGATCAGCCGGGACCCGAAGGGCACCCCGCCCACCAGGAAGGGATCGTCGGTCATGGTCAGCCTCCCTGGACGGCGGTGAGGACCTCGACACGGTCACCGTCGAGGAGCGCGGTGGCCGCCCACCGCGCGCGCGGTACGACGGTCTCGTTGACGGCCGCGGCCACCCCGGAGGGTGCCACGGTCAGGGTCTTCACCAGCGCGTCCAGCGCGGTGCCCGGGGCGATCTCCCGGCGCTCGCCGTTGACCGAGACACAGATGCTCATGCGGGCTGCTCCACGAGTGCGGCGCCGAAGCGCTCCGGGGTGAACGGACGGGCTGTCTCCGGCAGCTCGCCGCCGGTCAGCAGCTCGGCCATGACGTCTCCGGTGACGGGAGTGAGCAGCACGCCGTTGCGGTAGTGCCCGGTGGCCAGCAGCAGCCCGTCGAGCCCGGACGGGCCGAGCAGCGGGGCGTTGTCGGGGGAACCGGGGCGCAGACCGGCCCGGGTCTCGGTCAGGGGCAGCTCGGTGATCCCCGGCACCAGCTCATGGGCGTCGCGCAGCAGCTCGTACACGCCTCCCGCGGTCACCGTGGTGTCCCAGCCCAGCTCCTCGCTGGTCGCGCCGACGACCAGCTCGCCGTTCTCCCGGGGCACCAGGTAGACCTGGCTGCCGCGCACCACCGCCCGCACGGTACGGCTCAGGAACGGCGCGTACCGCCGGGGCACGGTCAGCCGCAGCACCTGCCCCTTCACCGGCCGCACCGGGGGCAGCAGATCGTCCGGGACGCCCGCGAGACGCCCGCTGAGGCTGCCGCCGGCGAGCACCACCCGGCCCGCGCCCAGCCGGGTGCCGTCCGCCGCGGTGACCCCGGCGGCCCGGCCCCCGGCGACGTCGAGCCGCTCGGCCCAGCACCGGTGGAACACCACCCCGGCCCGCTCGCACGCGTCCACCAGGGCGGACGCCAGCCGTCGGGGGTCGATCTGGTGGTCGCCGTCGACCCGCAGCCCGCCCCGCACCCCGGGCGCGAGCATCGGTTCGAGGCGCCGGCACTCCCGCCCCGACAGCCACTCGGAGTCGAGCCCCGAGCGCCGCTGCAGGGCGTGCAGCTCCCGCAGATGGGCGCGGTCGTCCGAGTCGAGCGCCACGGCGAGCGTGCCGCAGCGCCGGTAGCCCAGGTCGTGACCGGTCAGTTCGGTCAGCTCGGCCGCGAAGTCCGGGTAGCGGCGGGCCGATTCCAGGTTGAGGGCGAGCAGTTTCTCCTCGCCGTAGTGCAGTTCGGTGACCGCGGCCAGCATCCCCGCAGCGACCCGCGCGGCTCCGCCGCCGGGCTCGGGGTCCACCACGGCCGTGGTGAGCCCGCGCTGCGCGGCACGCCAGGCCGTGACCAGGCCGATGATCCCGCCCCCGATGACGAGGACGTCGGACGTACGTGACGGCATGGGCGTCCAGCCCCTCCCTTCGCCGGCATGACCCGGATCAGGTTCGTACGGTCGGAGGCCGCCAGCCTCCCTCTCAGCCCGGTGCGTCCGGGCTCCCGCGAGTGCTTGTACGGTGGCCACCCTAGCCCTCGGCCCCCCGACCCCGTAAGGAGCCCCGCCCCATGGCCCGCTCGCTCGACGGACTCTTCCTCGCCCCGGTGGCGGACCAGGCCCCGGGTCAGGTGGGTACGCGCACCCGCTTCGCCTACCACGAGCAAGGCGGCGAGATCTGGGCCGAGTACGCGGGCGGCGACGTGGTGCGCGGCCATCTGGTCGGCACCCGGGAGGGCGACCGGCTGGACTTCCGTTACGTACAGCTCAAGCAGGACGGGACCACCTCCTCGGGGCACTGCGTGTCGACGGTCGTGGAGCTGCCCGACGGGCGGGTGCGGCTGGAGGAGACCTGGGAGTGGGAGTCGCAGGAGGGCGCCGGGACCAGCGTCGTGGAGCAGGTCACCGAGCACGCCCGCTGACTGACGTTCCGTCAGTTGTCTAAGGTGATCGGGTGAGCGAGCAGACAGCACAGCAGGACACGCCGCCGCGGCGGCGCGTGGTGGTCGCCGGCGCGGGCATGGCCGGGGTGCAGACCGCGGTGGCCCTGCGGGAACAGGGCTTCACGGGCACCGTCACCCTGATCGGCGCCGAGCCCCACCAGCCCTACGACCGGCCGCCGCTGTCCAAGGCCGTGCTCCTCGGCACGGCCGAGGGCTCCGCCTTCGACGTGGACTTCGAGTCCCTCGGCATCGAACTCAGGCTCGGCTGCGAGGCGCTGGGTGTGCGCCCCGCCGACCACGAACTGGACACCGAGGCCGGTCCCGTGCCGTACGACGTCCTGGTCCTCGCCACCGGCGCCGAGCCGGTCACACTGCCCGGCACCGAGGGCGTGCCCGGCGTGCACCTGCTGCGCACCCTGGACGACGCCGAGCGGCTGCGGCCGGTGCTGGCCCGGCAGCACGACATCGTGGTCGTCGGCGCGGGCTGGATCGGCGCCGAGTTCGCCACCGCCGCCCGCGAGGCGGGCTGCGCCGTGACCGTCGTGGAGGCCGCCGACCGGCCGCTCGCCGGCGCGCTGCCCGCCGAGGTCGCCGCGCCCATGACCGCCTGGTACGCCGACAGCGGCGCCGAACTGCGCACGGACGCGCGCGTGGAGCGCGTGGAACCGGGTGCGGTGCTGCTCGACGACGGCACCCGGCTGCCCGCGGACGCCGTCGTGGTCGGCATCGGCGCCCGCCCCGCCACCGCCTGGCTGGCCGGCTCCGGCATCGAGCTGGGCCCGCAGGGCGAGATCCTCGCCGACGACCGGCTGCGCGCCTCCGCCGAGGACGTGTACGCCGTCGGCGACTGCGCCTCCTTCCCGTCCGCCCGCTACGGCGCCCGGCTGCTGGTCCACCACTGGGACAACGCCCTGCAGGGGCCGCGCACGGTCGCCGCGAACATCCTCGGCGAGATCCCCGCGGTCTACGACCCGGTGCCGTACTTCTGGTCGGAGCAGTTCGGCCGGTTCGTCCAGTACGCGGGCCACCACGCCGCCGCCGACCGCATGGTGTGGCGCGGCGAGCCGGACGGCCCCGCCTGGTCCGTCTGCTGGCTGCGCGAGGACCGGCTGGTGGCCCTGCTGGCCGTGGGCCGGCCCCGCGACCTGGCCCAGGGCCGGCGGCTGATCGAGACGGGCCGCCGCATGGACCCCGAGGTCCTGGCCGACCCGGCGCGGCCCCTGAAGAGCGCCACCCTCGACTAGGGGGGTGGCCCCCACGCGGACCGGCCTGGCTTCCGACTGTCGGTGACGGATGGCAGGCTAGATCCCGTGACCGAGATTGACGCAAAGATCGATGCACTCGTCCCCGGCTGGCTCACCCTCCCCGACATCGCCGAACGGCTCGATGTCGAGGTGACGCGCGTGCGGCAGCTGGTCAAGGAGGGCCAGCTCATCGCCGTACGCCGAGGTGAGAACCGGGCGCTGCACGTCCCCGCCGCCTTCATCGACGAGGACAAGGTCGTCAAGGGCCTGTCCGGGACCCTGACGCTCCTGCGTGACGACGGCTTCACGGTCGAAGAAATGATCGAGTGGCTCTTCACCCCCGACCCGACCCTGCCCGGCACCCCCGCGCAGGCCCTGAGCGAGAATCGCGGCACGGAGGTGAAGCGGCGCGCCCAGGCGCTCGCCTTCTGAACCGATCCGCACCGCGCGGTGGCGTACCGGCCCCTGTCCGTACGCCACCCGCTCGCACACCCATGGACACCGACCCGGGGGGACCCACGCATGTCCGACACCGCCCGCGACCGACTCGCCGACGCCCGTCTGTACCTCTGCACGGACGCCCGCAGACGGCAGGGCGACCTCGCCGAGTTCCTGGACGCGGTCCTGGCGGGCGGTGTCGACGTCGTTCAGCTGCGTGACAAGGGCATGGAGGCCGCCGAGGAACTGGAGCACCTCCAGGTGTTCGCCGACGCCTGCGCCCGGCACGGCAGGCTGCTCGCGGTCAACGACCGGGCCGATGTCGCCCACGCCGCCCGCGCCGACGTGCTCCACCTGGGCCAGGGCGATCTCCCCGTGCCCGCCGCCCGCGCCGTCCTCGGTGACGGCGTGCTGATCGGCCGCTCCACGCACACCGAGTCCGAGGCCGCCGCGGCCGCCGTCCAGCGGGGCGTGGACTACTTCTGCACCGGCCCGTGCTGGCCCACCCCGACCAAGCCCGGCCGGCCGGCCCCCGGCCTCGGCCTGGTGCGGTACACCGCGGGCCTGGGCACCGACCGCCCCTGGTTCGCCATCGGCGGCATCGACCACGGCAACCTGGAGCAGGTGCTGGACGCGGGCGCCCGCCGGGTGGTCGTGGTCCGCGCGATCACCGAGGCCGACGACCCGGGTGACGCCGCGGCCCGGTTCGCCAAGCGGCTGCGCCGGCGGTAGCGGCGGCGGCGCCGCGGACGGGGTGCGGTCCGGGGCCTGTCCGGGTTTCTGTCCAAGGGGTGGACGAGGAAGCGGCAAATCGGGCAAATGACCGGCGTCCGGTTGGGGTACCGCCCACCCCTGGCTAACCTGCGGGTATGGCCCTCGGAACCGCATCCACCAGGACTGATCGCGCACGCACCGTGCGCGACATCCTCGCCACCGGCAAGACGACGTACTCGTTCGAGTTCTACGCGCCGAAGACGCCCCAGGGCGAGCGGAACCTGTGGAACGCGCTGCGCAGGGTCGAGGCGGTGGCGCCGGACTTCGTGTCCGTCACCTACGGCGCCGGTGGCACCACCCGCACGACCACGGTCCGGGAGACCGAGCAGATCGTCGTCGACACGACGCTCACACCCGTCGCCCACCTCACCGCGGTCGACCACTCCATCGCCGAACTGCGCAACATCATCGGCCAGTACGCGGACGCCGGCATCCGCAACATGCTCGCCGTGCGCGGCGACCCGCCCGGCGACCCGATGGGCGACTGGATCCCGCACCCCCAGGGCCTGGAGTACGCGGCCGAACTCGTCCGGCTCATCAAGGAATCGGGCGACTTCTGCGTGGGCGTCGCCGCGTTCCCGGAGATGCATCCGCGCTCCGCCGACTGGGACACCGACGTCCGGCACTTCGTGGACAAGTGCCGCGCGGGCGCCGACTACGCCATCACGCAGATGTTCTTCCAGCCGGAGTCGTATCTGCGGCTGCGCGACCGGGTCGAGGCCGCGGGCTGCGAGACACCCGTGATCCCCGAGGTCCTGCCGGTCACCAGCGTGCGGATGCTGGAGCGGGTGCCCAAACTCAGCACCGCGCTGTTCCCGGACGCCCTGAAAGAGCGCATCCTCACAGCGAAGGACGATCCGGCGGCGGTACGCTCCATCGGTATCGAGTTCGCCACGGAGTTCTGCGCACGGCTGCTGGCCGAGGGAGTGCCCGGACTGCACTTCATCACGCTCAACAACTCCACGGCGACCCTGGAAATCTACGAGAACCTGGGCCTGCACCACCCCCCGCAGGCCTAGACCGGCCGCACCGCGATACGACACACTGCGTAGCGGCCACTGGGAGAGGGGCGTACATGGGCTGGACGGTCCTCTACATCGCGTTCGGCGTCGTCGCACTGTGGCTGCTCGGTGAGGTGCTGCTGCAGTACAAGGCGCGGTTGCGCTGGCGGCTGCTCGCCTTCGCCGGCTTCCTCGGCGTGGTCGTCGGTGTGCTGATGCCATCGGTCGTCGTCATCGGCGCGGGCGCGATCGCCTTCGCGCTCGGCCAGACCTACGTCACGCTGTCCTTCCGCCGCGGCTTCGCCGCCGGCTGGGCGGTCAAGCGTCCCGAGGACGAGGCGGAGGGCGGCAGCAAGCGCCGTCGCGGCAGGACGGAGCGTCAGGACCCGACGCTGGAGGTCTCCGACCTGGAGGCGGGCGAGGGCCACGACGACGCCGGCTACGGCCACGACGGTGACGGCTACGGCCGCGAGCGGCTCGCCCACGGCGACGACTACGACCGGGACGACGTCTTCACCCCGGCCCGCTCCGCCGAGCCGTCCGCCGCCGAGACCACCGACGTCTACGAGCCGCAGCCGCTTCCGGACGACACCGGCTCCTACGGCGTCTACGGCGACACCGCCTACGCGGCCGCGGCCCAGCCCCAGGGCGCCGACCAGAACTACGCCTACGACTACTCGGGCTACGGTCAGCAGAACTACGGCTACGACACCGGCGGCCAGCAGGGCTACGCCAACTACTCCGACCCCTACGTCGGAAGCCAGGGCTACGGCGGTACCGCCTACGACGCCGGCTACGGCCAGCAGCAGTACGGCCAGCAGGGCTACGGCCAGGACCCCTACGCCATCGGCGGCTACGGCGAGACCCCGGCCGGCGGGGTCTGGGTCCCGCAGCAGCGCAGCGACGACAACTACGGCGGCGAACTCCCGCAGGAGCAGCCGTACCCGTACCAGGGCAACGGGCAGCAGCAGCCCGGAGCCGGGTACGACGAGCAGTACCGCTTCTGACACCCGGTACCCGGCTCCCGGCTCACTGGGAGCCGCGGAACCCGGGTCCTTCCACGATCAGCCCGGCCACCAGCGCCCCCGACATGCCGGCGTGCGGCAGCCCGCCGCCGGGGTGGGACCAGCCGCCCACTCGGTACAGCCCGGGCAGACGCGTCGTGTTCGCCGGGTACAGGAATCGCCCCCGGCCCGCGGCGAGTGCGGGAGCGGGCACGGCCCCGGTCGGGGCGCCCGTCTCCGCTTCCGTGTGCGCGGGCGTGCGTACCTCGTGCCACAGCAGACGCTCCCGCAGCCCCGGCACCGCACGCTCGGCGGCTTCGAGCAGGAAGTCCGTGTAGCACCGGACCGTGCCCTCGTCCTCCCAGGCGGTCCCGGCCGGGACCACGGCGGACACCACCACGGACTCGTGCTCGCCGTCGGGTGCCAGTGCGGGGTCGTCCGGGCGCAGCACGGTCACCGTGGGAAACACCGGCCGGTCGCCGCCGGGCGAGGCCAGGAGGTCCAGCTCGGCCTGGTTGTCGGGAGCGTGGACGACCGTGCGATGGACGGCTCCGGGCTCGCGCCCGCCCCGCAGGGCCAGCAGGGCCGTGAACCGTCCGGGCCGGGGCAGGACCGGATCGTCGGCACGTACGTCCCCGTCCGCGTCCAGCGGACGCTGCGTCAGGGCCCGCAGCCGCGCCGGGTCCACGTCCGCCACCACGAAGTCCGCCTCGGCCGTCGAACCGTCGGAGAGTTCCACCCCCGCCGCCCGGCCGTCCCGCTCCAGGATCCCGGTCACCTCGGCGCCGAAACCGAACTCGACCCGCCGCTTCAGGCACCGCTCGTACACCGCGCCCGCCAGCTCCCGCATGCCTCCGCGCACGTACCAGGTGCCGAAGGCGTGGTCCATGTACGGCAGCACGGCCGCGCTCGCCGGCACGGTCCGGGGGTCGAGGCCGTATCCCAGCGCATGGCTCTCCAGGAGGGCCGCCAGACGCTCGTCGCGCAGCTCCCAGGCGCCGATCTCGGCCAGGGTGCCCGCCCGGCGGGTGCGCAGCAGCCGTTTGTGCGGCACCGACGGATAGGGGTCGCGCTCGGCCAGCACCTGCCAGTTCGGCCAGAGCGGCTCCTCCAGCAGCGGCCGGCGGGTGCGGTCCCAGGCCTCCCGGGCCCGCACCAGGAAGTCCCCCCAGCGCTGCCCGGCGCCGGCGCCCAGCGCCTCGTCCAGGGCCTCGACCACGCCCGCGCGCGAGGCGTTCGGCAGGGCCACCTCGGTGCCGTCCGCGAAGACGTGCCGCGCGGACGGGTCGACCTGTACCAGCTCGACGACGTCCTCCAGCGCCTCCTTGCCCGTTTTGACGAACAGGTCGCGGTACACGGCGGGCAGCGGCAGCAACCCCGGCCCGGTGTCGAAGGCGAACCCGTCCCGCTCGAAGCGGCGCACCGCTCCGCCGTACGTCCCCGTACGCTCGTACACCGCCACCCGGTGGCCCGCGACGGCCAGCCGGGCAGCGGCCGCCATCGCGCCCATCCCGGCGCCGATCACCGCAATCCGTGCCATGACCGTGACTTTATCCACCGGCACCGACAGCCCGGCCGACGGGCGGTGCGGACCGGGTCAGCCCGGCGGTCCGGACGCCCGGGAGGCCAGCCGCCGTTCCTCCCGCCGCTGCGCCCGGCGCCGCAGGAAGCGCCGGATGCGGGAGACCAGGAACCACAGCACCACCAGCCCGGCGGCCAGCAGAACCGCCGCGATGACCGCGGCCGCCTCGGGATGGAACATCGCGAACGACACGATGCCGGCGACCCCCAGGTCCTCCGCGGTGCTCAGCACGAAGTTGCTGAACGGTTCCGGTGAGGTGTTGACCGCCATCCGGGTACCGGCCTTCACGCCGTGGCTGGCCAGCGCCGTCGAACCGCCGAGCAGCCCGGCCGCCACGTCCGTCATCGAACCGCTCTGCCCGGCCAGCAGCGCTCCGACCCAGGCGCCCGCGAGCGGCCGTACGACGGTGTGCGCGGTGTCCCACACCGAGTCGACGTACGGGATCTTGTCGGCAACCGCCTCGCACAGGAACAGCACGCCCGCCACGATCAGCACCTCGGGCCGCTGCAACGTCCGCGGGACGTCGTCGCTCACCCCGGTCATGCCGAACAGCCCGAGCAGCAGCACCACCGCGTAGGCGTTGATGCCGCTGGCCCAGCCGCTGGTGAAGACCAGAGGGAGTACGGACACGCAAGGGATCGTAGCCATCCGGCGGGCCGCCGTCCCGGGCACGCGCTCGGCACTGAGTATCCGTACTCAGACGGCCAGATGAGTACGCGCACGGATGGGGCGCGACCGCCGGGCACGGGAGAGTGGGGGCACGGCAGGGGGCGCGGGCCCGGCACCGCCGGCACGGGGCGGCGGAACGGCGCCCGCGCCCTGGCCGCTCCTTCCGCCGATCCGTCGGCGGAAGCGAGGCACGGGGGACCCGCGGCGGACCACCACGGGGGACCATCGGGGGAGAACCGTACGGGGGCGCACGGGGGAGTACGGGAAGTACGGGGGAGTGGGAAGGCGCCGGTCCGGCAAGGGACCGGCGCCTTCTCCGTGTTCCCGGCGCGTCTCAGCCCTTCCCGCTGACCCGTCCCTGGAGCAGCCGGGACAGGGCCGCGTGGACGTCGTCCAGGGAGCGCTCCGGCTGGAACGACTTCCAGTCCAGGGCGGCCACCAGCACCATGCCGACCAGCGCGGCCGCCGTCAGCTGGACGTCGATCTCGTCGCTGAACTCACCGGCCGCCACGCCCTCGCGCAGCACCCCCTCCACGACGGCGACGGCCTCCTGCCGGACCACCATCAGCGTGGACTGCCAGGCACGGTTGGTGCGCCACAGCTCGGCCACGTAGAGCTGGGTGAAGGCCGGGTAGCGGTCGATGAAGACCAGGCCCGCGCGGACCATCGCGTCCAGCGCGTCCACCTTGCCGCCGCCCTCCGCCGCGGTCCGCTCGGCCGCCTCCCTGAGGGAGGCGGTGAGCAGGCCCACGCCGTGCCGCAGCAGCTCCTCGAAGAGGACCGACTTGCTCGCGAAGTTGTAGTAGACGGTGCCCTTCGCGACCCCGGCCCGCTCGGCGATCTCGTCCACGGTGGTGGCGGAGAAGCCCTGCTCGGCGATGAGCGTGACGGCGGCCTCGTAGAGCTTCTGCCGGGTGGCCTCGCGACGCGTGCTGCCGCCGGAGGTGGCGCTGCTGCTTTCCATGGCCCCGATTGTCACAGGTACGCGCGCGTGCGGGGACGTCCCCGGGATCACAGGCTCAGTTCCGGGTGCAGCCGGTCCAGCGTCCACACCTGCCGGCGCCGGGCCGCGAGGGCGGTCAGCGCGACGGCGCCCGCGGTGAAGGCGGTCAGCACACCGCACGCCTGCCAGACCGGGCCGAGCCCGCCGCCCGTGATCAGCCGGCGCAGGGCCTCCACGATGTAGCTCATCGGCAGGAAAGGGTGGATGGCGTTGAAGAAGCCCGGGCTGGTCTGCACGGGGTAGGTGCCGCCCGCCGAGGTGAGCTGGAGCATCAGCAGCGCCAGCACCAGGATCCGGCCCGCCGCGCCGAAGCGGGCGTTCAGCCACTGCACGATCGCCGCGAAGCACGCCGCCACCAGGAACAGGAACCCGACCGTGCCGGCCGCCCGCGCCATCTGCAGCCCGATCGCCCAGTGCAGCACGGCCATCAGCGCGGCCGTCTGCAGCACGCCCACCGCGACGACCGGCAGCCAGCCGGCCAGCGCGATCCGCCAGGCCGGCGAACCGGCCGCCAGGGCGCGCCGGTTGAGCGGCGGGATCAGCATGTACGCCACCATCGCGCCGACCCACAGGGACAGCGGGATGAAGTACGGGGCGAAGCCGGTGCCGTAGTTGGGCGCCTTGTGCAGGTCGTGGGAGGCGAGCTGGACCGGGTCGGCCATCACGCCGGTGCGCTGGTCGCGGTCCTGCTTGTCGTAGTCGGGGATCTTCTTCGCGCCGTCGTGCAGGCCGCCGGCCAGCTTGCCGGAGCCGCCGACCAGCTTGTACATGCCGCCGCTGAGGGTCTGGGCGCCCGACTCGGCGGTGCCGATTCCCTCGTCGAGCTTCGCCGCCCCGGTGCCGGCGGTGCCGATTCCGGCGTGCAGCTTCTTGGCGCCTGCGGCGACCTCGGCCGCGCCGTCGTTCAGCTCGTTGATCTTCTTGACGGCGTCGTCGACGTCCTCGTAGAGGTGCGGGGCGCGGGCGGCGAGTGCCTGGGCCTGCTTCTGGAGCGTGGCCAGGTTGGCCCGCATGGTCTTCAGGGAGCCGTCCTGGTCGGCGATCAGCGTGTTGAGGTCGTCGGCGACGGTGGCCACGTCGGCCGCCGCCTGCTTGGCCTTCTTCAGGTCGGGACAGGCCGGGTCGGGGATCACCGCCTTCTCGCAGCGGGCCTCGTAGATCGCGTCCAGCGCGGCCGAGGAGGCGTGGGCGGTCCTGGCGGCGCCCGGCGCCAGCTTCACCATGGTCTCGAGGTTGTGCCGGACGGTCGCGGCCGAGTCGGCGACCAGCCGGGCGGTGTCCCCGATGGTCTTCTCGTTGTCCTTCAGGAACGGACCGGCCTGCTTGTAGACGCCGTTGACGTTGTTCGCGAGGGTCTGGGTGCCGTCCGCGACCCGCCGGGAACCGTCCTCCAGCCTGCCGGCGCCCGAGTCGAGCTTCTTCAGCCCCTTGGCCAGCTTGCCGCTGCCGCTCTTCGCGTCCTTCAGGCCGGCCGCGAGGTCCCTGGAGCCCTTCTCGGCCTTGCCGATGCCGCCCTTGAGGCGGTCGGCGCCCTTGGCGGCCGTCACGGTCTTGCCGTGGATGTCGGAGAAGGAGATGAAGATCCGGTCCAGGAAGGTCCGGGACGTCTTGCTGGACGCGGCCGAGCGGACCTCGTTGAAGACGGTCCTGGAGATCTGACCGACGATGTAGTTGTTCGCGTCGTTGGTGCGCACCCTGAGCGCGCTCGTCTCGGGGGAGTCGCCGGAGCTGGACGCGATCCGGCCGCTGAAGTCGGCGGGCATGGTCAGCGACAGGTAGTAGGTGCCGTCCTCGACGCCCCGGCGGGCCTCGGCGTCGCTCACCTCGTGCCACTCGAAGGTCCGGCTGTCGCGCAGCCCGGCCACGATGTCGTCGCCGGCGGTGACCTTCTTTCCGCCCGCCGTGGCGCCCTTGTCGTCGTTCACCAGCGCCACCGGGATACGGTCCAGACGGCCGTAGGGGTCCCAGAAGGACCACAGGTACAGGGCGCCGTACAGCAGGGGCAGCACGAGCAGCGCGACCAGCGCGGCACGCGGCAGCTTCCCCCGTCCGAAGCGCCTCAGCTCAAGAGCGGCCAGCCTGGGCGTGCGCATCCGCCTCCTCCTTCCGGCCGTTGTCGTCGTCGGTGTCCGGGGCGGCGTCGTCGCCCGGTTCCGGGCTGCCGTTCCCGGCCGTCCGGTTGCTGTCGCCGGCCGGGTCGGGCCCGCTGTCGCCGCCGGTCCTCCCGGCCGGCTCGGTGGAGACGGCGAGGCAGTCCGCGGGGGCGGTGCGGCACACGGTCACCACCGTCGTGCCCGCGCGCGCGAGCGAGCGCAGCAGGTCCCAGATCCCCTCGCGCTCGGCGTCCGAGAGCTTCATGTCGATGTCGTCCACGCCGAGCAGCCGCGGCCGGCCCAGCAGGGCGAGCGCGATGGACAGCCGCAGTTCCGCCGGGCGCTCCAGGTCCCGCACCGCCGTGCGGGAGCCCTTGGGGAGCGTCTCCGGATCGAGTCCGGCGGCGGCCAGGGCGGCGTCGACGCGCAGCCGGGCCTCGTGCGCGCGGTCCCGGCGGGGCCGCAGCACCTCCCGCAGGGAGTCGCCGAACCGGTGCTGCAGCAGGGCCCGTTCGCGCAGGTGCTCCCCGACGGTCAGGGCCGGCTCCAGGTCGGTGACACCGGCCACGTTGGCGACGGCGCCGACCCGGCGCACGGCGGCCATGTGGCGGGGGAGTTTGAAGCCGGCCACCGTGGCCACTCCCTCGGTGGGCTTCATCCGTCCGGTGAGCGCGAGCAGCAGACACGTACGGCCGGAGCCGGACGGTCCCTCGATCGCGATCAGCGAGCCGGGCTCCGCGTCGAGCGTGACGTCCCGGAAGACCCACCCTCGTGGTCCCTTGAG
The DNA here is from genome assembly GCF_040631045.1 of Streptomyces sp. NPDC005706. Lineage (NCBI taxonomy): Bacteria > Bacillati > Actinomycetota > Actinomycetes > Kitasatosporales > Streptomycetaceae > Streptomyces > Streptomyces sp. NPDC005706. The sequence goes on from NZ_JBEXYS010000009.1 coordinate 40,275, forward strand.
CCCGAGGCCCTCGGCGGTCAGGTGCGCGCCGTCCACAGCTTCCCCCTTGCCTGCTGTTTTTGCACTGACTGGTCAGTACAAAACTACTCCCGAACCCCTGATCGAAGCAAAGCGGCAGGTCAGAACGGATTGTCAGTGCCATACCTCACGATGGGCACATACGGCATCCGTGCCGTCACCAGACGACAGGAGGTTCGTCATGGCCAACCCGTCCGCAGCCGCCGCCCACCGGCGCCGCGCCACCGGCCCTGCCCCCTCACTGACCGGCCCGGCGGGCGACGTGCACCCCGTGCTCCGCCGGGCCACGGCCCCGCCCGCTGTCCTCGACCTGCTCGCCCAGGCCCGCGCCGGACTCGAGGAGGCCGGCCGCCTGGAGACACCCAACGAGCGCTACGCGACCGCCCACCTCGCCGCCCTGCGCACCGCCGCCGCGGTGCTCGCGGCGCGGGGCCGTCCGGAGACCTCCCCGCGCCGCCGTGCGCGCATCCGCAGCGCCTGGGAGGTGCTGCCCGAGATAGCTCCCGAACTGACCGAGTGGAGCGCGCTGTTCGCCTCCGGCGCGGCCCGCCGCGCCCGGGCCGAGGCGGGCATCCAGGGCGCGGCCGGCCGGCGGGACGCCGACGACCTGACACGCGACGTGGCGATGTTCATCCGCATCGTCGAGCGGATGCTGGTGCTCCAGCCCGTCCTGCCCCAGCCGCGCCACGACACCGGGGAGCCACCGGGCCCACCCGCCCGCGAGGACCTCCCGGACGCGGGCTGACCTCGGCCGTCCGCCCTGCGAGACGGACGGGGCCCACCCCACCGCGATGACCGGGCACGGCGGCGGAGGCAATAGGGTGGAGGCGCCTGAAGCCTTCCTTCCTCCCGCATCCGGGCCGGGGAGGGCACCCCGTTCGCGCCGCCGGGCAACAGGCGGTGCCGCGCCGAGGAGTCAACTGCCGTGTCGGACCCGATGCGCCCCCGTTCCTCCCTCCGTACCGCAGTGGTCTGGGAGGTCCTCCAGGACGCCCTGGACCGCCGGATCAAGGCCACGGGGCGGGAATCGCTGGACGTCCTCGACACCGGGGGCGGCAGCGGCAACTTCGCCGTGCCCCTCGCCGGCCTCGGTCACCGGGTCACCGTCGTCGACCCCAGCCCCAACGCGCTGTTCGCCCTCGAACGCCGCGCCGCCGAGGCCGGGGTCGCCGACCGGGTCCGGGGCGTCCAGGGCGATGCCCACGGCCTGTTCGACGTGGTCGAGCGCGGCGGCCACGACGTGGTGCTGTGCCACGGGGTCCTGGAGTACGTGGACGACCCGGCCGAGGGCGTGCGCAACGCGGTGGCCGCGCTGCGCTCCGAGGGGGTCCTCAGCCTGCTCGCCGCCGGTCTCGGCGGTGCCGTGCTCGCCCGTGCGCTGGCCGGTCACTTCAAGGAGGCCAAGCAGGCCCTCCAGGACCCCGAGGGCCGCTGGGGCACCGGGGACCCGGTGCCGCGCCGCTTCACCGCCGAGCAGCTCACCGCGCTGGTGGAGGGCGCGGGCCTGCGGGTCGGCGCCGTGCACGGCGTACGGGTCTTCGCCGACCTCGTGCCCGGCGTCCTGGTGGACACCGAGCCCGGTGCCATGGACGCCCTGCTCAAGCTCGAGGCGGCGGCGGCCGAGCTGCCCGCCTTCCACTCGGTCGCCACCCAGCTCCATGTGCTCGGTGAGACGCGGGCGGCCACCGAGGCCTGAGTGCTCCTGGTGACCCGCCGCTGATCAGGGGCTCGGCGGCGGATGGAGTACGCCACAAGCCACCCGATCGAGCGGTTTGCGCCGTATGATCGAGGTACGCCGTCCGGCATGACGGGTCGGCCGCCGGGGAATGGAAGCCTCAGCGAGCCGGGACGGCCTGGATGGATTCCGGTTGGCCAATTGGCGCAGAGGGGCGGGTTTCACGGGGGCGATTCCCTGCCTATCCTGAAGGGACCCCCCGGGTCGCCCCGGCGACTGCACGATGAGGAGGACTCCGTGCCGCTCTCGGAGCACGAGCAGCGCATGCTCGAGCAGATGGAGCGAGCGCTGTACGCCGAAGATCCCAAGTTCGCGTCGGCGCTTGAGGGAAGTGGGCTGCGGACGTACACCCGGCGGCGGGTCTACCAGGCGGTCGTGGGCTTCCTCGTGGGTATCGCGCTCCTCATGGCCGGAATGGTCGCACAGCAGATCTGGGTCAGCGTGGTGGGCTTCCTGGTGATGCTGGGCTGTGCCGTGCTCGCCGTCACCGGCTGGCGGAAGGCCCCCAAGCCGGGTGAGCAGCCCGCGGGCGCCCCGCGCCCCCAGGTACGGCAGAAGCGCTCCATGATGGACCGGATCGAACAGCGCTGGCAGCGCCGCCGCGACGAGCAGCAGGGCCACTAGCGCCCGGCGTTCGGACCGGGTCGGCACGGCGGCGAGCGACGAAGGACATCCGTGAGGGGTGACCACCATCCGGTGGTCACCCCTCACGTGTGCCCTGGGGCCGCCGGTCCGCGGCCCCGCGGCCTCAGCCCCGCTGGCCCGACGGCCGGCGCCACGACGGCCGGGCCGCCACCGCGCGTTCCCTGAGCGCCGTCCACCGGTCCGACGCCGCCCACAGCACCCGCACGGCCGAACGCGGCGCGAACAGCGCCCGCAGCCTCGTCCGCCGGCGCACGCCTCCGTACAGGGCGGCGACCACCCGGCGCACGTCCTCGGCGAGGCCCGCCACCGGTCGCGGCCGGGGCGCGTACAGCACCTGCTCCACCGCGTCCGCCACCCGGTTCACCGCGGCTCCGGAGGTCGCGTCGAGACGGCCCAGCCGCACGATCCTGGCCGCCGCGTTGCGCGGGGTCAGCGACTCGTCCGGGAGGATGCCGAGGTCCCAGGCGCTGTCGGTCAGCTCCTGCCAGGCCAGCAGCGCGTGGGCGCCGGCGCCCTCCGCCGTCCGCGCGTGCCCGCCCAGCCGGACGGCCCGCAGCCGGGCCCGCCACAGCAGTGGCAGGAACGGCACCGCGAGCACGGCCAGGACGCCAAGCCCGATCAGCCCGAGCCACAGCAGATCCCAGCCGCTGCCGCCACCGCCGGAAGGCGCGACCGCGGCGGCCGGACTGTCGCAGGCCTCGAGCCTGCGCAACTGCGCCGAGCAGCTGTCGCTCGGCGAGGCCGCGGCCGAGGGCGCCCGGGACGCCCCGCGCGACGGCAGCGCCTCGTCCGGCTCCGACGTGCCCGGCGTGTTCGACTGGGTGTACGAAGGCACCGTGCCCCGGGTCGGGGTCGGCTCGAAGCGGGTCCAGCCCACGCCCTCGAAGTACAGCTCGGGCCAGGCGTGCGCGTCCTTCAGCGACACCGAGACCGAGCCGTCGGCCTGCGGGGTGCCGGGCGCGAAACCCACCGCGACCCGGGCCGGGATCCCCAGCGTGCGGGCCATCGCGGCCATCGCGAAGGAGAAGTGGACGCAGAAGCCCTGCTTCTTCCGCAGGAAGTTCGCGATCGCGTCCGGGCCCTGGCCGACCTCCACCTCGGTGTCGTACTGGAAGCCGCCGTTCACCGCGAACCAGTCCTGGAGCTTGACCGCCTCGTCGTAGTGGCTGGACGAGCCCGCGGTGATCTCCTCGGCGGTCCTGGCCACCACCTTCGGCAGCCTGGACGGCACCTTGGTGTACTCGCGCCGCAGGGCCACGGGCGCCTGGGGCGCGGCGGCCAGCTCGGCGGCGGTCGGCCGCACGTCGAGGCTGCGTACCTCGTAGACCTCGCCGCGGGTGTTCTGGCCGTGGTCGCCGACGAGCGTCATGCCGACGGGCTCGTACCGCCAGTTGCCGCTGATGCTCACCCGGCTCGGCGGGTACGGCATCGGCAGCCAGTCCTGGGCGTACCAGTCCGCCGCGGTGATCCTGGTGCGCACCGCGGTGCGCTTGACGCCCGAGTCCAGGCCGGCGGGGGTCGGCAGGACGTCCGGCAGCGCGACGATGTGCCGTTGGGACGGCTTCCAGGTCGTGCCGTCGAAGTCGTCCAGGGACACGATCCGCAGATACATGTCCGACAGGTCGCCCGCCGTGGTCCGCAGCGACAGCACCTGGCGGTCGTTCTCCACGTTCAGGCTGTCGCGCAGCGACACCAGCGGGTTGACCGCGGAGATCGTGCCGCCCCTGCCGTTGCCCGCGCCGACGCCCGTCCCCGGGGCGTCCAGCAGCCCGCCCTGGATCGAGAACAGGGGAATGGCCGGCACCAGTACGGCGACACCGAGAGCCACCGCGCCGAGCCGGCGACCGGCGCGCACCGGCGCCACCGCCCCGCTCTCCGGTGTGTCCGGGTCGCGGGCGGCGCCGCCGAAGACGCGGCCCCACTGGGCCAGCCGGTCCCGGCTCTCGGCGAGGAGCAGCATCAGATAACCGGCCGCCGCGATCAGGAAGGACAGCCAGTCGGTGCCGCTGTCGGACAGCCCGGCCGCCACCGAGTACAGCGCGAGCAGCGGCAGACCCGCCGGGGCCGCGCTGCGGAAGGTCACCGCCAGGGTGTCGACCAGCAGACCGATCACCAGGACCCCGCCGATCAGCATCAGCTCGATGCCGTCGGTGAGCGGAGCCGGTATCGCGTAGCGGCTGACGTCGTCGGAGCCCTGCTGGAGCAGATCGCCGAAGTACCGGAACGCGTCCGGGCCGGGAACCAGCCCGCCGACCGCCTGCCGCCGGGCGAAGACCAGGGTCAGCAGCATCAGCGTGACCAGAGCCTGCGCCGCCACGGTCAGCGGCCGCGCCAGCGGCACTCGCCGGGCCGCCGCGCCCACCCCGGTCTGCACGGCGACCAATAGCACCGTCGTGAACAGCCACGTCGGCTGGTCGACCAGGGGCAGCAGCGCGCACGCGGTCATCAGCGTGGCCGCGGCGGCGCACAGGGCCAGCCGGGCCCGCCCGCTCATCACCGTGCCTCCCCGCCGACGCCGGTCAGGCCCGAGCGCTCCCGGTCCGCCTGCCGCCACAGCTCGTTCAGCGACGCCCCGCGCGGCACGCCCAGCGCCGTCCAGCCCGCCTCGCGCAGCATGCGCAGCCGCTCCTCCTGCCGACTGCCGGGAGCCGGCGCACCGGTCGTCTCCCGCACCCACGCGTCCGGGTCCAGCACGAACGCCAGCGCTCCGCCGCTGCGCTGGCGCATCTTGGCGACCACCGCCGCCTGCTCCTCGTCCAGGTCGCCCAGGAACGCCACCAGCAGCCCCTCGTTACCGCCGCGCAGCGAGTCGTACGCCCGGGACAGGCCCGTGCCGTCGGAGTGGTCGATCACCGCGAGGGTGTCCATCATCAGTCCGGCCGCGTCCGCGCTGTCCGGGCCGCTGCCGGCGAACCCGTCGGCGCCCTCCCCGGGCACCGAGGTGCCACCGTCCGTCAGCAGCCGCACCGAGAAACCCTGTTCGAGCAGGTGCGTCAGGACCGACGCGGTACCGGAGACGGCCCACTCGAACGCCGAGTCGGGGCCCGCGCCCTCGTAGCCGATCGCCCGGGTGTCCAGCAGCACCGTGCAGCGCGAGCGCCGCGGCTGCTCCTCGCGGCGCACCATCAGCTCGCCGTAGCGCGCGGTGGAGCGCCAGTGCACCCGGCGCAGGTCGTCGCCGTACCGGTAGCCGCGAGGGATCACGTCGTCCTCGCCGGCCAGGGCCAGGGACCGCCGGCGCCCGTCGCCGTACCCCCTGGCCTCGCCGCTGAACCGGACCGGTGTCAGTGGCTCGGTGCGCGGTATGACGGTCAGCGTGTCGTACGTCGAGAAGGACCGCGTCAGCTCGCACATCCCGAACGGGTCGGTCAGGCGCAGCTGCAGCGGACCCAGCGGATAGCGGCCGCGCAGGTCGGAGCGGACCCGGTACGACACCTCGCGGCGCCCGCCCGGCTCCACCCGGTCCAGCACGAAGCGGGGCCGGGGCCCGAGGACGTAGGGCACCCGGTCCTGGAGCATCAGCAGGCCGGTGGGCAGCCGGGAGACGTTGTCCATCCGCAGGTGCACGCGCGCCTCGCCGGCGGCGGGCACGCGCGCGGGGGAGAGCCGGCGGCTGCCGGCCACCCGGTAGCGCGTGCGGTACAGCACGGCCGCGCAGAGCAGGGGCAGCACCGCCAGCAGCAGGCCGACCCGCAGCAGATCGCTCTGGCCCAGCACGTACGCGCAGACCGCGGCCGCGATCCCGGCCGCGAGGAAGGAACGCCCGCGCGTGGTGAGCCCCGCCAGGGCGGTCCGGACGCCGCCCGCGTCCCCGCGGTCGGGCTCCGCCCGCCCCGCCCCCCCGGTGCTCATCAAAGACCCCGAGGGGGCTGCTGGGGGTAGGCGGGCATGGTCCGGCCCAGCGAGCCGAAGCCGCCGTGCTGCTGCGGCGACGCGGGTACGGCGGTGTGCTGCAGGATCTCCAGCACCACCTGTTCGGCCGTACGCCGGTTGAGCTGGGCCTGTGCGGTGGGCAGCAGCCGGTGGGCGAGGACGGCGACGGCGAGTTCCTGCACGTCGTCCGGCAGCGCGTAGTCCCGGCCGGCGAGGGCGGCGGACGCCTTGGCGGCGCGCAGCAGATGCAGGGTCGCGCGCGGGGACGCGCCGAGTCTGAGGTCGGGGTGGGTGCGCGTGGCCGAGACCAGTTCCACCGCGTACCGGCGCACGGCCTCGGAGACGTGCACCCCGCGCACGGCCTCGATCAGCTTCACGATCTCGTGCGCGTGCGCCACCGGCTGCAGGTCCTCCAGCGGGCTCACCCCGCCGTGCACGTCGAGCATCTGCAGCTCGGCCTCGACGCTCGGGTAGCCGACGGAGACCCGGGCCATGAAGCGGTCGCGCTGGGCCTCGGGCAGCGGGTAGGTGCCCTCCATCTCGACCGGGTTCTGCGTGGCCACCACCATGAACGGGCTGGGCAGTTCATAGCTCTGCCCGTCGATGGTGACCTGCCGTTCCTCCATGGACTCCAGCAGGGCCGACTGGGTCTTCGGCGAGGCGCGGTTGATCTCGTCGCCGATCACGATCTGCGCGAAGATGGCACCCGGCTTGAACTCGAAGTCCCGGCGCTGCTGGTCCCAGATGGACACACCCGTGATGTCCGAGGGCAGCAGGTCGGGCGTGAACTGGATGCGTCGCACCGAGCAGTCGATGGACCGCGCCAGTGCCTTGGCCAGCATCGTCTTGCCCACGCCGGGGACATCCTCGATCAACAGGTGTCCCTCGGCGAGCAGTACGGTCAGCGAAAGCCGTACGACCTCGGGCTTGCCCTCGATCACACTCTCCACCGAACTGCGGACACGCTCCACAGTGGCGGTCAGATCATCCCCCACGCTCGACTGCGCTCGCGCGGGGACACCCCCATGGCTCGCACGATCGTCATAGGTCGTCACCCGGCCCTCCTCGGCCCTTTCTTACTCGGGCCGACGCTCTGCGCTGCGAAACCGGCCCACCCCGAAACACGGGCACCGCGCCGGAACGGTTCCGGGCGACGCCACACCCCGCATTCTTGCCGCCGTTACCGATTCGTGTCACTCGCCTGTGGACAACTGCCCGCACTATGTCGGCCTTGGGGCCTTTTCGGCTGCCGATCCAGACGGGCGGCGACGGAATGCCCGCGCGATGCGGGGGTGTTCGTGACGGGCCGGTGTGCTTCGTCAGGCGGGGTCGATCTCGCGCAGGCGGCCGGTCTTGACGTCGAACACGAAACCGCGCACGTCGTCGGTGTGCAGCAGGAACGGCGAGGTGCGCACGCGCTGCATGGACTGCCGCACGTCCTGGTCGACGTCCCGGAAGGCCTCCACCGGCCACGCGGGACGCTGGCCGACCTCCAGCTCCAGCTCGTGCCGGAAGTCCTCCGTGATGGACTCCATGCCGCATCCGGTGTGGTGGATCAGCACGACGCTGCGGGTGCCGAGCGCCCGCTGGCTGATGGTCAGGGACCGGATCACGTCGTCGGTGACGACCCCGCCCGCGTTGCGGATGGTGTGGCAGTCACCGAGCTGCAGACCGAGGGCCTTGTGCAGGTCGAGTCGGGCGTCCATGCAGGCCACGACCGCGACCCGCAGGACGGGCCGGGCGTCCATCCCGGGGTCGCTGAACTCGGCGGCGTACCGCTCGTTGGCCTCGAAGAGGCGGTCCGTGACGGTGCCGTCACCCGCTATGGTTCCATCGGCTCCGGGCTGAGCTGCTGCAGAAGTCGTCATACCCAAGACCGTACTGGTCATCCCCGCTCCGGTCCTGCTGTGCAGAGCGGACAAAGAACGCCATTGTGGCTTGTTGTGAGCGACTCCACACACAGCGCGAACCGTAATCGCGCCCGGTCGGGCGACGCGCAGGCCGGTTGATTGACCGCGCGACCCGGTGGACTAAAGTGACGCGAAGCGGGAGGCGCGGCTCTCCCTGCTGGTGAATCCCCCGGAGACCCCGGCCCTCACCCGGACGGTCTCCCCACGTGCGCGGCGCGTACGTACGGCTCGGCCTCCTCCCGCTCCCGGCCGGCCGACGCTTCCGGCGCCGGCGGGCCTCCCCTTCACGGAGCGGGCGGGGACCCGGCGGTGCGTACGGCCCGTCGGAAACGAGAGGCCCCCTTGAGCGAGAGTCGACACGTCCCGGTGATGCTCCAGCGGTGCCTGGACCTGCTGGCACCCGCCCTGGAGCGGCCGGGAGCGGTGGTCGTCGACTGCACCCTCGGCCTCGGCGGCCACAGCGAGGCGCTGCTGAGCCGGTTCCCCGAGGTGCGCCTGATCGGCCTCGACCGGGACAAGGAGGCGCTGCGCCTGTCGGGTGAGCGGCTGGCGCCGTACGGGGACCGGGCCACCCTCGTGCACGCGGTGTACGACGAGCTGCCCGAGGTCCTGGACCGGCTCGGCATCGCGCGCGTGCAGGGCGTCCTGTTCGACCTCGGCGTGTCCTCCATGCAGCTCGACGAGGCCGACCGCGGTTTCGCCTATGCCCAGGACGCCCCGCTCGACATGCGCATGGACCAGACGACCGGCATCAGCGCCGCCGAGGTGCTCAACACCTACCCGGCGGGCGAACTGGTGCGGATCCTGCGCGCCTACGGCGAGGAGAAGCAGGCCAAGCGGATCGTCTCGGCGATCGTCCGGGAACGCGAGAAGGAGGCGTTCAGCAACAGCGCGCGGCTCGTCGAGCTGATCCGGGACGCGCTGCCGCAGGCGGCCAAGCGCACCGGCGGCAACCCGGCCAAGCGCACCTTCCAGGCCTTGCGCATCGAGGTCAACGGCGAGCTGTCGGTCCTGGAGCGGGCGATCCCCGCGGCGGTCAAGGCCGTCGGCGTCGGCGGGCGCGTCGCCGTGCTGTCGTACCACTCGCTTGAGGACCGGCTGGTGAAACAGGTGTTCGCGGCGGGCGCCGCCACCACCGCGCCGCCCGGACTGCCCGTCGTGCCCGAGCGCTACCAGCCGCGGCTCAAGCTGCTCACGCGCGGTGCCGAACTTCCCACCGAGGAAGAGATCGCCGAGAACCGCCGGGCCGCCCCGGCCCGGCTGCGCGGCGCAGAGCGCATCAGGGAGGACGCCGAGTGAGCGAAACGGGTCGGCTGGGTTCCCGGACTCACCCGTCGGCGCACCGGAGCCACCGGAGGCCCAGTGAGTAGGAAACCCGAACTGCGGGGGAGGGCCGCCCGGCTCGCCCGGCTCCTCCCGGCCGGCCGCGCCCGCGCGGCCCGCGCCCCGTTCGTCCTGCTCGTCGTCCTGCTGCTCGGCGGCGGCCTCATCGGGCTGCTGGTGCTGAACTCCGCGCTCAGCGAAGGCTCGTTCCGGCTCGACGCCCTGCGCAAGCAGACGAAGAGCCTCACCGACGAGGAGCAGGCGCTCCAGCGGGACATCGACGGCTACTCGTCCCCCGACGCCCTCCAGCGCCGCGCCCGCGAACTCGGCATGGTCCCCGGCGGCGACCCGGCCTTCCTGGACCCCGGCGGGACCGTCAAGGGCGTACCCGGCGCCGCGAGCCCCGAGCCCGCCGCACTCAAGGGCCCGGCCGCCCCGGAGACCGTCACCCCGTCCGCCGGGCCGCCGTCCTCACCGGCGCAGACCCCCGGCACCCCGACGCCCGCCGCCACCCCGACGCCCACTCCCGCGGCCCCCGCCCCGGTGATCACCACCCCGGCGGCGTTGGCGCCGCTCTCCACCCTCCAGTCCGCCCCCACCCCGACCTCCGGCAGGTGACGGAAGTGTCCGACAGGGAACCGCCGCGCCGCCGCGTGCCCGGCCCCGCGAAGCCTTCCCCGGGTCCCCGGCCCCGTCCGGACCGGGCCGAGCCCCGCCGGGCGCGGGGCGCCGTCCGGCGGCAGCCCGGGCCCGGTGCCCGGCCGGCCCGCAGGCCGGGCGGTGCCCGGCCCATGCCCCCGCCGCCGCTCCGGCTCGGCCGGCCCAGGCCCCGGCTGCGCATGGTGGGCCTCGCCCTCACCCTGGTGATGAGCGCCTTCGTCGTACGGCTGCTCCAGGTCCAGGCCGTCGACGCGCACGCGTACGCCGCCAAGGCCGAGCAGAACCGCTACGTCGTGCACACCCTGGCCGCCGACCGCGGCGGCATCACCGACCGCAACGGCGTGGCCCTCGCCGTCAGCGAGGACGCGTACGACATCACGGCCGACCCCACGATGTTCAGCCGCAAGCAGCTGAAGATCGGTGACGGGCCCGAGCAGGCCGCCGCGCTGCTCGCGCCGATCCTCGGCCAGGACCAGGACACGATCGTCGGGAAACTGCGGCCCAGGAACGAGCTGTCCCGCTACGCCAAGCTGGCCGTGCGCCAGACCCCGCAGGTCTGGAAGCAGATCAAGGACCTGAAGGCGGCCCTCACCAAGAAGGCCGGCTCCGACGGCAAGGCGCCCAACGTGCTCGCCGGCGTCTTCGCCGACCCCAGCAGCCAGCGCGTGTACCCCAACGGCGACCTCGCCGCCGGGATACTGGGCTGGGTCAACGCCGACGGCCGGGGCGGCGGCGGCATCGAACAGGAACTCGACAAGCAGCTGTCCGGCAAGGACGGCAAGATCCGCTACGCCCAGTCCGGCGGCCGCGAGGTGCCCACCGCGGGCTCGACCGAGACCCCCGCCGTACCCGGCAGCGACGTCGAACTCACCATCGACCGCGACATCCAGTGGGCCGCCCAGAACGCCATCTCCGAGCAGGTGAAGAAGTCCAGGGCGGACCGCGGCTACGTCATCGTCCAGGACACCCGCAGCGGTCAGATTTTGGCCATGGCCAACTCGCCCGGCTTCGATCCGAACGACCTGTCGAAGGCCGACGCCGAGGCCATGGGCAACGCGGCCGTGCAGGACGCCTTCGAGCCCGGCTCCACCGCCAAGGTGATGTCCATGGCGGCCGTACTGGAGGAGAACGCGGCCACCCCGCTCACCCACGTCGTCGTCCCCAACCGGCTGCACCGGGGCGACCGGCTGTTCCAGGACGACGTCGACCACGCCACCTGGCACCTCACCCTCAACGGCGTGCTCGCCAAGTCCAGCAACATCGGCACGATCCTCGCCACCGGGCAGCTCGGCAAGTCGCAGTCCGAGGCCAACAAGGTCCTCCACTCCTATCTGCGCGACTTCGGCATCGGCCGGCCCACCGGGCTCGGCTTCCCCGGCGAGACCAAGGGAATCCTCGCCGCCCCCGGCAACTGGTCGACCTCGCAGCAGTACACGATTCCTTTCGGCCAGGGTTTCTCGCTCAGCGCCATGCAGGCCGCCTCCGTGTACTCGACGATCGCCAACGGCGGTGTCCGCGTCGAGCCGACCCTGGTGCGCGGCACCCGGGGCGCGGACGGCCGCTTCACGCCTGCTCCGCAGCCCGGGAAGTCCCGTGTGGTCAGCGCGAAGACGGCCAAGTCCGTCTCCCAGATGCTGGAGTCCGTGGTGGACGACGAGCAGGGCACCGGCATCAAGGCCCGCATCCCCGGGTACCGGGTTGCGGGCAAGACCGGCACGGCGAACCGAGTGGATCCGGCCACCGGCAGGTATCGCGGATACACCTCGTCGTTCGCCGGATTCGCACCCGCGGACAAGCCGCGGATCACCGTGTACTGCGCCATCCAGAACGCCACGTCCGGCAGCTACTTCGGCGGCCAGATCTGCGGCCCCGTCTACAAGCAGGTGATGGAGTTCGCCCTGAAGACGCTGCAGGTCCCGCCGACCGGCGCGAAGGCCGCGAACCTGCCCGTCGACTACAAGCCCTGATCAGCACCTCGGAAAGACCAGGAACCACTCGTGACAACGATCACTCCCGACCCCGGGAACCAGGGCACCCAGGAGCCCTCGCTTCGCTCCGGAGCCAGTGCGCCCGGTACGCTCACCGCCGTGCCACACGCTGATCAGTCCCCCATCACCCAGAAGGGCGCTTCCGTGACATATCCGGGACCGCCGCGACCGGTTCAGGTCTCCGCCACACCCCTCGCGGAGCTGGCCGATCAGCTGGGTGCCGCCGTCGAGGGCACCGCCGAGGTCACGGGCATCACCCATGACTCGCGCGCGGTCCGCCCCGGCGACCTGTACGCCGCCCTCCCGGGCGCCCGTCTGCACGGCGCCGACTTCGTCACCCAGGCCGCCGGCCTCGGTGCCGCCGCCGTGCTGACCGACCCGACGGGTGCCGAACGCGCCGCCGCGACCGGCCTGCCGGTCCTGGTCGTCGACGACCCGCGCGCGCGGATGGGCGCACTGGCGACAACGATCTACGGAGACCCGGGCCGCGACCTGCTCCAGATCGGCATCACCGGCACCTCGGGCAAGACCACCACCGCCTACCTGGTCGAGGGCGGTCTGAAGGCCACCCGCACCACGGGCCTCATCGGCACCGTCGAGATGCGCGTCGGCGAGGAGCGCATCAAGTCCGAGCGCACCACCCCCGAAGCCACCGATCTGCAGGCCCTGTTCGCCGTCATGCGCGAACGCGGCGTCGAGGCCGTCGCCATGGAGGTCTCCAGCCACGCCCTGGTCCTCGGCCGGGTCGACGGCTGCGTCTTCGACATCGCCGTCTTCACCAACCTCAGCCCGGAACACATGGAGTTCCACTCCGACATGGAGGACTACTTCCGGGCCAAGGCACAGCTCTTCACGCCGGAACGCAGCAAGCTCGCCGTCGTCAACACCGACGACGAGTACGGCCGCCGGCTCGCCCAGGAGGCGACCGTCCCGGTCGTCACCTTCTCGGCCGAGGGCCACCCCGACGCCGACTGGCGCGCGGAGGACGTCCAGGTCGGGCCCATGGACTCGACGTTCACCGTCCTCGGCCCCGACGGCGAGCGGGTCCAGGCCAGGTCGCCACTGCCCGGCCCGTTCAACGTGGCGAACACCCTCGCCGCGATCGTCGCCCTCGCGGTGGCCGGCCTCGACCCGCAGGCCGCCGCCGACGGCGTCGCCGCCGTGCCGGGGGTGCCGGGCCGCCTGGAGCGCGTGGACGCCGGGCAGCCCTACCTCGCGGTCGTGGACTACGCCCACAAGACCGACGCGGTCGAGTCGGTCCTCAAGGCGCTGCGCAAGGTGACCAAGGGCCGTCTGCACGTCGTGCTCGGCTGCGGCGGCGACCGTGACCAGACCAAGCGCGCCCCGATGGGCGCCGCCGCGGCCCGGCTCGCCGACACGGCCGTACTGACCTCCGACAACCCCCGCTCCGAGGACCCGCTGGCGATCCTCGCGACCATGCTCCAGGGCGCGGCCTCCGTGCCGTCCCACGAGCGTGGCGAGGTGCTCCTGTTCGAGGACCGGGCCGCCGCGATCGCCGCCACCGTCGCCCGGGCGCACGCCGGGGACACCGTGCTGGTCGCGGGCAAGGGGCACGAGCAGGGCCAGGACATCGCCGGCGTGGTCCGTCCCTTCGACGACCGCCAGGTGCTTCGCGAAGCTATCCAGAAGACCCAGGGATGAACTTGTGATCGCCCTCTCCCTCGCCGAGATCGCCGAAGTCGTCGGCGGGCAGACGCACGACATACCGGATCCGTCCGTCCAGGTCACCGGACCGGTCGTCCGGGACTCCCGAGAGGTGGTGCCGGGCAGCCTCTTCGTCGCCTTCGTCGGCGAGCGCGCCGACGGCCACGACTACGCGCGGGCGGTCGTCGAGGCCGGTGCCGCGGCCGTTCTGGCCTCCCGGCCCGTCGGTGTGCCGGCGATCGTCGTCGAGGACGTCCAGGCCGCCCTCGGCGCCCTCGCCCGCCACGTCGTACGCAGCCTCGGCGCGACCCTCGTGGCGCTGACCGGCTCCGCCGGCAAGACCAGCACCAAGGACCTCATCGCGCAGGTGCTGCGGCGCAAGGCGCCGACCGTGTTCACGCCCGGCTCGCTCAACAACGAGATCGGGCTCCCGCTGACCGCGCTCAGCGCCACCGCCGAAACCCGTTTCCTCGTACTGGAGATGGGCGCCCGCGGCATCGGGCACATCCGCTACCTCGCCGGCCTCACCCCGCCGAGGATCGGCCTGGTGCTCAACGTGGGCACCGCCCACATCGGCGAGTTCGGCGGCCGCGAGCAGATCGCCCAGGCCAAGGGCGAACTCGTGGAAGCGCTCCCGGAGGACGGCGCGGCGATCCTCAACGCCGACGACCCGCTGGTGCGGGCCATGGCCTCCCGTACCAAGGCGAAGGTGGTCCTTTTCGGAGAGTCGGCCGAAGCGGACGTACGCGCCGAGAACGTGCGACTCACGGACAGCGGACAGCCCGCCTTCAGGCTTCACACACCCTCCGGTGCAAGCGATGTGACCATGCGCCTGTACGGTGAGCATCACGTGTCGAACGCGCTCGCCGCGGCCGCCGTCGCCCATGAGCTGGGCATGTCCGCGGAAGAGATCGCCACCGCGCTCTCCGAGGCGGGCTCCCTCTCCCGCTGGCGCATGGAGGTCACGGAGCGCCCGGACGGCGTGACCATCGTCAACGACGCCTACAACGCCAACCCCGAGTCCATGCGGGCCGCCCTCAGGGCGCTCGCGGCCATGGGCAAGGGGCGCCGTACGTGGGCGGTGCTCGGCAAGATGGCCGAGCTGGGGGACGAGGCGCTCGCCGAGCACGACGCCGTCGGACGGCTCGCCGTCCGGCTCAACGTCAGCAAGCTCGTCGCGGTCGGGGGGATTGAGGCCTCCTGGCTGCAACTGGGCGCATATAACGAGGGTTCGTGGGGTGAGGAGTCGGTGCACGTGTCCGACGCACAGGCGGCGGTCGACCTGTTGCGCAGCGAGTTGCGCCCGGGGGACGTCGTGCTCGTGAAGGCGTCCCGTTCGGTGGGGCTCGAGGGCGTCGCCCAGGCGCTGCTCGAGACCGGTGCCGAGGGTGAGGTTGCCGCCCGATGATGAAGCAGATCCTGTTCTCAGGAGTCATTGGCCTCTTCCTGACGCTGGTCGGCACCCCGCTGCTGATCAAGCTCCTCGCCCGCAAGGGCTACGGCCAGTACATCCGTGACGACGGCCCGCGCGAGCACGCCAGCAAGCGCGGTACGCCGACCATGGGCGGTATCGCCTTCATCCTGGCGACCATCGCCGCGTACTTCCTGAGCAAGCTCATCACCGGATACCCCCCCACCTACTCCGGACTGCTGGTCCTCGGCCTCATGTTCGGCATGGGCCTGGTCGGCTTCCTGGACGACTACATCAAGATCGTCAAGCGGCGGTCGCTCGGTCTGCGGGCCAAGGCCAAGATGGCCGGCCAGCTCATCGTCGGCATCGGCTTCGCGGTGCTGTCGCTGATGTTCGCGGACGCGCGCGGCAACACCCCGGCGTCCACCAAGCTGTCGTTCATCACCGACTTCGGCTGGAGCATCGGCCCGGTGCTGTTCGTCCTCTGGGCGCTGTTCATGATCCTGGCGATGTCCAACGGCGTGAACCTCACGGACGGTCTGGACGGCCTCGCCACCGGCGCCTCCGTGCTCGTCTTCGGCGCCTACACGTTCATCGGCGTCTGGCAGTTCCAGGAGTCCTGCGCCAACGCGACGACGCTGACCAACCCGGGCGCCTGCTACGAGGTGCGCGACCCGCTGGACCTCGCCGTGGTCGCCTCCGCCCTGATGGGCGCCTGCCTGGGCTTCCTGTGGTGGAACACCTCGCCGGCCAAGATCTTCATGGGGGACACCGGTTCGCTCGCCCTCGGCGGTGTCCTCACCGGCCTGGCCATCCTCTCCCGCACCGAGCTGCTGGTGGCCATCATGGGCGGCCTGTTCGTCCTCATCACCATGTCGGTCGTCATCCAGGTCGGCTCCTTCCGGCTCACCGGGAAGCGCGTCTTCCGGATGGCGCCACTTCAGCACCACTTCGAACTCAAGGGCTGGTCCGAGGTCCTGGTGGTGGTCCGCTTCTGGATCATCCAAGGCATCTGTGTGATCGTCGGACTGGGCCTCTTCTACGCGGGATGGGCAGCGGACAAGTGACCTCCTCGGTGCCTTCTGAATTCCAGGGCAAGCGCGTCACCGTCGCCGGGCTCGGCGTCTCCGGCGTCCCGGCGGCCAAGGTGCTGCACGCGCGCGGTGCGATCGTCACGGTCGTCAACGACGGCGACGACGCACGCGCGCGTGAGCAGGCCGCGGAGCTGGAGGCGCTCGGCGTCACCGTGCGCCTCGGCGACGGCGCCACCCTGCCGGAAGGCACCGAGCTGATCGTCACCGCGCCCGGCTGGAAGCCGGACAAGCCGCTGTTCGTCGCCGCCGGGAAGGCCGGAGTGCCGGTCTGGGGCGACGTGGAGCTGGCCTGGCGCCTCAGGGGGCCCGGCGCGGCACCCTGGCTGGCCGTGACGGGCACCAACGGCAAGACCACGACCGTGCAGATGCTCGCCTCCATCCTGGCGGCCGCGGGCCTGCGCACCGCCGCCGTGGGCAACATCGGCGTCTCCCTGCTGGACGCGGTCCTCGGCGAGGAGGAGTACGACGTCCTCGCCGTGGAGCTCTCCAGCTACCAGCTCCACTGGGCGCCCTCGCTGCGCGCCCACTCCGCCGCCGTCCTCAACCTGGCTCCGGACCACCTCGACTGGCACGGCTCCATGGAGGCCTACGCGGCCGACAAGGGCCGTATCTACGAGGGCAACCGGATCGCCTGCGTCTACAACGTGGCCGACAAGCTCACCGAGGACCTGGTGCGCGAGGCGGACGTCGAGGAGGGCTGCCGGGCCGTCGGCTTCACCCTCGGTACCCCCGGTCCCTCCCAACTCGGCGTCGTGGAAGGCATCCTGGTCGACCGCGCCTTCGTGGAGAACCGGCAGAAGAACGCGCAGGAGCTGGCCGAGGTCTCCGACGTCAACCCGCCGGCCCCGCACAACATCGCCAACGCCCTTGCCGCGGCCGCCCTCGCGCGCGCGTACGGCGTGCCCGCCACCGCCGTACGCGACGGTCTGCGGGCCTTCCGCCCGGACGCCCACCGCATCGCGCACGTCGCGGACATCGACGGGGTGGCGTACGTGGACGACTCCAAGGCCACGAACACCCACGCCACGGAAGCCTCGTTGGCGTCATATGAGTCGATCGTATGGATTGCGGGCGGTCTGGCGAAGGGTGCCACCTTCGACGAGCTGGTCGCCAAGTCGGCGAAGCGGCTGCGCGGGGCCGTCCTGATCGGCGCCGATCGTGCCCTGATCCGAGAGGCCCTGGCGCGACACGCCCCGGAAGTACCCGTCGTCGACCTCGAACGGACCGACACTGGGGCGATGCTCCAGGCGGTGACGGAGGCGAAGCGGCTGGCCAGGACCGGCGACACCGTGCTGCTGGCCCCGGCCTGCGCCTCCATGGACATGTTCACCAACTACAACCAGCGCGGCGACGCGTTCGCGGCCGCGGTCCGCGAGCTCGGCGCCTGACCCGGCCGCCCGCCGGGCGGATCTTGGGAGGGACGCGTGGGACGGTCGACGTTCAGTGGAGGCGCCCATGCCCGGTAGCCGTACCGGCCGCCCGCCCGTACAGCGGGCGTCCCGGCGCCCCGCGCTCCCCGGACCACCGCGCGAGAACGCCGTGCAGCGGCTCTGCACGCGCGCGCGGAAGGCCTGGGACCGGCCGCTGACCGCGTACTACGTGATCCTCGGCGGCAGCCTCCTTATCACCGTGCTGGGCCTGGTGATGGTCTACTCGGCCTCCCAGATCACCGCGCTGCAGCTGTCGCTGCCGGGCTCGTACTTCTTCCGCAAGCAGTTCCTCGCCGCGGCCATCGGCGGCGTGCTGATGTTCGTCGCCTCCCGCATGCCGGTGAAGCTGCACCGGGCACTGGCCTACCCGATTCTGGCCGGCGCCGTCTTCCTGATGGTCCTGGTGCAGGTGCCCGGGATAGGGATGGCGGTCAACGGCAACCAGAACTGGATCTCCCTCGGCGGTTCCTTCCAGATCCAGCCCAGCGAGTTCGGCAAGCTCGCCCTGGTGCTGTGGGGCGCCGACCTGATCGCGCGCAAGCAGGAACGCAAGCTGCTGACCCAGTGGAAGCACATGCTGGTGCCGCTGGTGCCGGCCTCCTTCATGCTGCTGGGCCTGATCATGCTCGGCGGCGACATGGGAACCGCGATCATTCTCACAGCGATCCTGTTCGGCCTGCTGTGGCTGGCGGGGGCGCCGACCCGGCTGTTCGCCGGAGTGCTCTCGGTCGCCGGCCTGATCGGTGTCGTGCTCATCAAGACCAGCCCCAACCGGATGGCCCGGCTGGCCTGCATCGGCGCCACCGAGCCCAAGTCGGGAGTGGCCGACTGCTGGCAGGCCGTGCACGGGATCTACGCCCTCGCCTCCGGCGGACTGTTCGGCTCCGGGCTCGGCGCGAGTGTGGAGAAATGGGGACAACTGCCCGAAGCGCACACCGACTTCATCTTCGCCGTCACCGGCGAGGAACTGGGTCTGGCGGGGACGCTGTCGGTGCTCGCCCTGTTCGCGGCTCTAGGCTATGCGGGTATCCGCGTGGCCGGACGCACGGAGGACCCCTTCGTGAGGTACGCCGCGGGAGGCGTGACCACGTGGATCACCGCTCAGGCGGTGATCAACATCGGTGCGGTGCTCGGCCTGCTGCCGATCGCCGGCGTGCCCCTCCCGCTGTTCTCCTACGGAGGGTCCGCCCTGCTGCCGACCATGTTCGCCATCGGGTTGCTGATCGCCTTCGCGCGCGAGGACCCCGCTGCGCGGGCGGCGCTTGCGATGCGGCAACCTCGCTTTGGTAGAAAGCGGGCAGGAGGCTCCGGTGCCGAGCGGGGGCCTCGGAGATGGAACACGATGCGACGGCGCGCCTCGGTGGCGCGCTCGTCCGGAGAGCGGTGAATTTCGGTGCATGTCGTACTCGCCGGCGGAGGTACCGCGGGCCACATCGAGCCCGCGCTCGCCCTCGCGGACGCCCTGCGCAGGCAGGACCCGACCGTGGGGATCACGGCCCTGGGCACGGAGCGAGGCCTGGAGACCAGGCTCGTCCCGGAGCGCGGCTACGAGCTGGCGCTGATCCCGGCGGTGCCGCTGCCCCGTAAGCCCACTCCCGAGCTGATCACCGTCCCGGGCCGGCTGCGCGGCACGATCAAGGCCGCCGAGCAGATCCTCGAGCGCACCAAGGCGGACGCCGTGGTCGGCTTCGGAGGCTATGTCGCCCTGCCCGCCTATCTGGCCGCCAAGCGCCTCGGTGTGCCCATCGTGATCCACGAGGCCAACGCCCGCCCGGGCCTGGCCAACAAGATCGGCTCCCGGTACGCCGCCCGGGTCGCCGTCTCCACCCCGGACAGCAAGCTGCGCGACGCCCGCTACATCGGCATCCCGCTGCGCCGCACCATCGCCACCCTGGACCGGGCCGCGGTCCGTCCGGAGGCGCGCGCCCGCTTCGGTCTGGACCCGAACCTGCCCACCCTGCTCGTCTCGGGCGGCTCCCAGGGTGCCCGGCGCCTCAACGAGGTGGTCCAGCAGGTCGCGCCGTGGCTGCAGCAGGCCGGCATCCAGATCCTGCACGCGGTCGGCCCGAAGAACGAACTGCCGCAGGTGCAGCAGATGCCGGGAATGCCGCCCTACATCCCGGTAAGTTACCTGGACCGGATGGACCTCGCGTACGCCGCGGCCGACTTGATGCTCTGCCGCGCGGGCGCGATGACCGTCGCCGAACTCTCCGCCGTCGGACTCCCGGCCGCCTACGTCCCGCTGCCCATCGGCAACGGCGAACAGCGGCTGAACGCCCAGCCGGTGGTGAAGGCGGGCGGCGGCCTCCTCGTCGACGACGCGGAACTCACCCCCGAGTGGGTGCAGCAGAACGTCCTGCCCGTGCTCGGGGACCCGCACCGGCTGTACGAGATGTCGCGCGCGGCAAGCGAGTTCGGCCGTCGCGACGCCGACGAGCTGCTCGTCGGCATGGTGTACGAGGCGATCGCCTCACGCCGATAGGACCATATGACGAAGGGGTAGTGAGGGTGGCCGGATCGACTACCGCCGAGCGCGGAGAACGCCAGCAGGAGTCGTCCGGCCCGCCGCCCGCGCGACGGCTGAGGCGGGCACGCCTTCGTATGATCGTCATCCTTGCCGTCGCCCTGGTGCTCCTCGGAGCGGGCTCCACCTGGGTGTTGTACGGCTCCTCGTGGCTGCGCGTGCGGCACGTCTCGGTCACCGGCACGCGGATGCTGACCCCCGCCGATGTGCGGGAGGTCGCCTCCGTGCCGGTCGGGGCACCGCTGGTCTCCGTCGACACGGACGCCGTCGAAGCGCGGCTCCGGCGGAAACTGCCCCGGATCGACACCGTTTCGGTCGTTCGCGCCTGGCCCCGTGGAATCGGCCTCAAGGTGACCGAGCGGACTCCGGTACTACTTGTCCGCAAAGCCGGGAACTTCGTCGAAGTCGACGACGAAGGCGTCCGTTTCGCCACCGTTTCGCAGGCACCGAAAGGCGTTCCGCTACTGGAATTGACCGCGTCCCGGTCGGATCCGGCCGCCGCGAGCTTCCGGCGCTTCGGCACCGACCGTCTGGTGCGCGAGGCGGTGGGGGTGGCCGGCTCCCTCCCGGCCGCCGTCGCGCGGGACGCCCGGACCGTCCAAGTCCGTTCCTACGACGACATCTCGGTGGAACTGGCCGACGGCCGCACGGTCGCCTGGGGCAGCGGTGAGAACGGTCGCGCCAAGGCACGGGCCCTCACAGCACTCATGAAAGCAGCTCACGGCGCCCGGCACTTCGACGTGAGCGTGCCCACCGCGCCTGCGTCATCGGGGAGTTGACGGGTATCAGCGCAGGCCAGCACCCTGGTTGGGCACTGCTACGGCTGATCACATAGGGTGAAAAGAAAAACGGGAGGTTCGGCGTGTTCGTTGAACGGGCGCCACTTGTCGACTTAGTGTCCTGTTCAGAAG
Organism: Streptomyces sp. NPDC005706; assembly: GCF_040631045.1. Classification (NCBI taxonomy): domain Bacteria; kingdom Bacillati; phylum Actinomycetota; class Actinomycetes; order Kitasatosporales; family Streptomycetaceae; genus Streptomyces; species Streptomyces sp. NPDC005706. The sequence goes on from NZ_JBEXYS010000009.1 coordinate 61,462, forward strand.
ACTTCAAGGAACAGACACACTGGTAACCCTAAACTTCAGGGTTAGGGTTCGGGTCGGCGCTACGGACCGTCCCATTCGGCATCCGTCGTCCCGGTGCGGGGAACCGCCCGGCGGCGACAACGTAATTCGAGGCGAGAGGCCTTCGACGTGGCAGCACCGCAGAACTACCTCGCAGTCATCAAGGTCATCGGTGTCGGCGGCGGTGGTGTCAATGCCATCAACCGGATGATCGAGGTCGGTCTCAAGGGCGTCGAGTTCATCGCCATCAACACCGACGCGCAGGCGCTGTTGATGAGCGACGCCGACGTGAAGCTCGACGTCGGCCGCGAACTCACCCGCGGACTCGGCGCCGGAGCCAACCCGGCCGTCGGCCGCAAGGCCGCCGAGGACCACCGCGAGGAGATCGAGGAGGTCCTCAAGGGGGCCGACATGGTCTTCGTGACGGCCGGTGAAGGCGGCGGCACCGGCACCGGCGGCGCGCCCGTCGTGGCCAACATCGCGCGCTCGCTCGGCGCCCTCACCATCGGCGTGGTCACGCGCCCGTTCACCTTCGAGGGACGGCGCCGCGCGAACCAGGCCGAGGACGGCATCGCCGAACTGCGCGAAGAGGTCGACACCCTCATCGTCATCCCCAACGACCGGCTGCTGTCCATCTCGGACCGGCAGGTCTCGGTCCTGGACGCCTTCAAGTCGGCCGACCAGGTCCTGCTCTCCGGTGTGCAGGGCATCACCGACCTCATCACCACGCCCGGCCTGATCAACCTGGACTTCGCCGACGTCAAGTCGGTCATGTCCGAGGCCGGTTCCGCCCTGATGGGCATCGGTTCGGCCCGCGGCGACGACCGCGCGGTGGCCGCGGCCGAGATGGCGATCTCCTCGCCGCTGCTGGAGGCGTCCATCGACGGCGCCCGCGGCGTGCTGCTCTCCATCTCCGGTGGCTCCGACCTCGGTCTGTTCGAGATCAACGAGGCCGCCCAGCTGGTCAGTGAGGCCGCCCACCCCGAGGCCAACATCATCTTCGGTGCGGTCATCGACGACGCCCTCGGCGACGAGGTGCGGGTCACCGTGATCGCGGCCGGCTTCGACGGCGGTCAGCCGCCGGCCCGCCGGGACAACGTCCTCGGCTCCGCCTCCGCCTCCGGCTCGTCCGCGCCCCGCCGCGAGGAGCCCGCTCCGGCGCGGCAGCCGGAGAGCCGCCCGTCCTTCGGCTCCCTCGGCAGCGTGACGCCGAAGGAGGAGCCGGAGCCGGCGCCCGAGCCGGTGGCCGAGATCCCGGTCACCCCGTCGGTCCCGCCCGCGCCGCGCACCTACGCGGACAGCGCGGCCGAGGAACTGGACGTCCCGGACTTCCTGAAGTGATAGGACAGCGCGAGAGCGTGAGCGGCGCGCACTTCGCCTTCACCGACCGGTGGGGCGGGGTGAGCGCCGCTCCGTATGAGGAGCTCAACCTCGGCGGCGCGGTCGGCGACGACCCCGGATCGGTCCGGGCGAACCGGGAGCTGGCGGCGGAGTCGCTGGGGTTCGGCGCCGACACGGTCGTCTGGATGAACCAGGTGCACGGGGCCGACGTGGCCGTCGTGGACGCGCCCTGGGGCGAGCTTCCCGTGCCGGAGGTCGACGCGATCGTCACCGCACGCCGGGGGCTCGCGCTCGCGGTCCTCACCGCCGACTGCGTACCGGTGCTGCTGGCCGACCCGGTCGCCGGGGTCGTGGCCGCCGCCCACGCGGGCCGGCCGGGAATGATCAAGGGGGTCGTCCCCGCCGCCGTACGGGCCATGGTCGAACTGGGCGCCGAGGCGGAGCGGATCACCGCCCGCACCGGACCCGCCGTCTGCGGCCGGTGCTACGAGGTGCCGGAGACGATGCGCGCCGAGGTGGCCGCGGTCGAGCCGGCGGCGCACGCCGCAACCGGCTGGGGCACTCCGGCGGTGGACGTGAGCGCCGGAGTGCACGCCCAGCTGGAGCGGCTCGGGGTGCGCGACCGCGCGCAGTCCCCGGTGTGCACCCTGGAGTCGGGCGACCACTACTCGTACCGCCGCGACCGCACCACCGGGCGGCTCGCGGGCTATGTCTGGCTGGACTGATGGGGCATGACGGACCGTAAGACCGAACTCGCCGCGAACCTGGCGAACGTGGAGCAGCGCATCACCGCCGCGTGTGCGGCGGCCGGGCGCGAGCGGGAGGAGGTGACCCTGATCGTGGTCACCAAGACCTACCCGGCGAGCGATGTGCGCATCCTGTCGGAACTCGGTGTGCGCCACGTCGCCGAGAACCGTGACCAGGACGCGGCGCCGAAGGCGGCCGCCTGTGCGGATCTGCCGCTGAAATGGCATTTCGTCGGCCAGTTGCAGACCAACAAGGTCCGTTCCGTGGTTGGTTATGCCGATTTCGTGCAGTCCATCGACCGAGCCCGGCTCGTCACCGCACTGTCGAAGGAGGCGGGGCGCGCCGGGCGCGAGGTGGGATGCCTCATCCAGGTCGCGCTGGACGCGGGGGAGAGCGGCCGGGGCGAGCGCGGTGGTGTGGCGCCGGACGGGATCGAGGAGTTGGCCGGCCTCGTGGCCGGGTCGCCGGGACTGCGGCTCGACGGTCTGATGACCGTCGCACCGCTCACCGGGGAGTACGCGGGACGCGAACAGGCGTCGTTCGAGCGGCTCATGGATTTGTCGACTGACCTGCGCCGGGCTCATCCTGCTGCAACCATGGTGTCGGCAGGGATGAGTGCGGACCTCGAGCAGGCAGTGGCGGCCGGAGCGACACATGTGCGCGTCGGCACTGCGGTACTCGGAGTCCGCCCCAGGCTCGGGTAACGTCGCCAGGAAGTCGGACCACAGCAGAAAATATGGTCAATGTCCGCGAAAGCGGGCACAACGACCACGTGGATCGCGGGCACTTGGCAGTCGCAGTCGATCCACCACAGAGCGGAGGACTCAGAGAATGGCCGGCGCGATGCGCAAGATGGCGGTCTACCTCGGCCTCGTGGAGGACGATGGGTACGACGGCCGCGGATTCGACCCCGACGACGACTTCGAGCCCGAGCTGGACCCGGAACTCGACCGGGACCACCGACGGCATGAGGTGTCACACCAGTCACACGGTGCGCATCAGTCCCAAAGGGACGAAGAGGTGCGAATCGTGCAACCGCCCGCGCCGCGCGAGCCGGTGGCCCGTTCGACTTCGCTCGCCGCGGAATCCGGGCGCCCGGCGCGAATCGCGCCCGTGGCATCCATCACACAAGAACGCCAGTCCCTGGAGAAGAACGCACCGGTGATCATGCCCAAGGTCGTGTCCGAGCGGGAGCCTTACCGGATCACCACGCTGCACCCGCGGACGTACAACGAAGCCCGTACCATCGGGGAACACTTCCGTGAGGGCACCCCGGTGATCATGAATCTGACTGAGATGGATGACACAGACGCGAAGCGACTTGTCGACTTTGCGGCCGGTTTGGTGTTTGGTCTTCACGGCAGCATCGAGCGGGTGACGCAGAAGGTGTTCCTGTTGTCTCCTGCTAACGTCGATGTCACGGCGGAGGACAAGGCCCGCATCGCAGAGGGCGGGTTCTTCAACCAGAGCTGAGACGTACCACCGGGAAAAGCACGGAAACAGGGGAGAGGGAAAGTCAGGCCATGAGCGTGTTCGCGCAGGTGATCTACATCGCGCTGATGGTGTTCCTCGTCGTGCTCATCTTCCGGCTGGTCATGGACTATGTCTTCCAGTTCGCCCGCTCGTGGCAACCCGGCAAGGCGATGGTGGTCGTCCTGGAGGCCACCTACACTGTCACCGATCCACCGCTGAAGCTTCTGCGGCGGTTCATTCCGCCGCTGCGTCTCGGGGGCGTGGCGCTCGACCTGTCCTTCTTCGTACTGATGATCATCGTCTGGATCCTCATCTCCGTCGCACAGAGATTTGTGTGATGAGGATGGACGATACGGTCTTGCCGACTGCCGATGACTACGTTGAGGTGAAGAGATGCCGTTGACCCCCGAGGACGTGCGGAACAAGCAGTTCACGACCGTCCGCCTCCGAGAAGGCTATGACGAGGACGAGGTCGATGCCTTCCTCGACGAGGTCGAAGCCGAACTGACGCGCCTGCTCCGCGAGAACGAGGACCTGCGCGCCAAACTGGCCGCGGCCACGCGCGCTGCTGCCCAGAACCAGCAGAACATGCGCAAGCCCCCGGAGCAGGACCAGCAGCAGGGCGGCATGCCTCAGCAGGGCGGAATGCCTCAGCAGGGCGGGATGCCCCAGCAGGGCGGCATGCCTCAGCAGGGGATGCGAGGTCCCGGCGCTCCGGTGCCCGCCGGCATATCGGGCCCGCCGCAGCAGCAGATGGGTGGCCCCATGGGTGGTCCGCCCCAGCTGCCGAGCGGCGCCCCGCAGCTGCCCGCCGGTCCCGGCGGTCAGGGCGGCCCGCAGGGTCCCGGCTCGATGGGCCAGGGTCCGATGGGTCAGGGTCCGATGGGCCAGGGTCCGATGGGCCAGGGCCCCATGGGCGGTCAGCCGCCCATGCAGCAGCAGATGGGTGGCCCGATGGGCGGCCCCATGGGCGGTCCGATGGGCGGCCCCGGTCAGGGCCCCGGTGGCGACAGCGCCGCCCGAGTCCTCTCACTGGCCCAGCAGACCGCCGACCAGGCGATCGCCGAGGCCCGTTCCGAGGCCAACAAGATCGTCGGCGAGGCCCGCAGCCGCGCCGAGGGTCTGGAGCGTGACGCCCGTGCCAAGGCCGACGCGCTGGAGCGGGACGCGCAGGAGAAGCACCGCGTCGCGATGGGCTCCCTGGAGTCCGCCCGCGCCACGCTGGAGCGCAAGGTCGAGGACCTGCGCGGCTTCGAGCGCGAGTACCGCACGCGTCTGAAGTCGTACCTCGAGTCCCAGCTGCGTCAGCTGGAGACCCAGGCCGACGACTCCCTGGCGCCGCCGCGCACTCCGGCCACCGCCTCGCTTCCGCCGTCCCCGGCGCCCTCCATGGCCCCGGCCGGCGCGAGTGCTCCGTCCTACGGAGGCAACCAGGGAATGGGTGGTCCCGCGCCGTCCGCCCCGTCCTACGGCGGTCAGCAGCAGATGACCCCCGCGATGACCCAGCCCATGGCTCCGGTCCGTCCGCAGGGTCCGTCCCCGATGGGCCAGGCGCCCTCGCCGATGCGCGGGTTCCTGATCGACGAGGACGACAACTGACGGGCCGCGGCCAGTAGTACGACAACGGCGTCGGCAGCGTTCAGGGCGGGCCCTCCGGACTTCGGTCCGGAGGGCCCGCCCTTTTTACGCGTGTTGACGCCCCTCGGCGGGTATCGAGAGCCGGCCTTTCCGCCCGCCGCCCCGTTCCGTCCCGTCCCGCTCTTTCGTGCCGCCCGTCCGGGCCGCCCCTTTGTCCCGGCCATCCGTGCCGCCCATCCGTCCCTGCCTTCCGGAACGCCGAAGGCCCGGCCCCCCAGCGGGGGACCGGGCCGTCGTACTCTTCCGGCGACTACGCCTTGCGGAGCCGGAACGTGAGGGACAGGCCCTCGTCCGTGAACGGCTCGCCGTAGCCGGCGTCGGCCTCGCCCTGGGCGAAGTCGGTCGCCAGGACCTCCTCGGCGATCAGGCCGGCGTGCTCCGAGAGGGCCGCGACGACCGCCGGGTCCGTGGAGGTCCAGCGCAGCGCGATGCGGTCGGCGACGTCCAGGCCGCTGTTCTTGCGGGCCTCCTGGATCAGCCGGATCGCGTCACGGGCGAGGCCCGCCTGCCGCAGCTCCTCCGTGATCTCCAGGTCCAGCGCCACCGTGGCACCGGAGTCGGAGGCCACCGACCAGCCCTCACGCGGGGTCTCCGTGATGATCACCTCGTCGGGGGCCAGCGTGACCGTCTCCCCGTCGACCTCCACCGACGCCGTGCCCGCGCGCAGGGCGAGGGAGAGCGCGGCCGCGTCCGCGTTCGCGATCGCCTTGGCCACGTCCTGCACCCGCTTGCCGAACCGCTTGCCCAGAGCACGGAAGTTGGCCTTGGCCGTCGTGTCGACCAGCGAACCGCCGACCTCGGAGAGGGACGCCAGCGAGGAGACGTTCAGCTCCTCCGTGATCTGCGCGTGCAGCTCGCGGTCCAGGGCCTCGAAGCCGGTGGCGGCGATCAGCGCCCGGGACAGCGGCTGGCGGGTCTTGACGCCCGACTCCGCGCGCGTGGCACGGCCGAGCTCCACCAGGCGGCGGACCAGGACCATCTGCCTGGACAGCTCCGGGTCGATCGCCGACAGGTCCGCCTCGGGCCAGGTCGCCAGGTGGACCGACTCGGGGGCGCCCGGGCTCACCGGCACCACCAGGTCCTGCCACACCCGCTCGGTGATGAACGGGGTGATCGGCGCCATCAGCTTCGTGACCGTCTCCAGCACTTCGTGCAGCGTGCGCAGCGCCGCCTTGTCGCCCTGCCAGAAGCGGCGGCGGGAACGGCGGACGTACCAGTTCGACAGGTCGTCCACGAACGCGGACAGCAGCTTGCCGGCGCGCTGGGTGTCGTACGCCTCCAGGGACTGCGTCACCTGGTCGGTGAGCGCGTGCAGTTCGGACAGCAGCCAGCGGTCCAGCAGCGGACGCTCGGCCGGGGCCGGGTCGGCGGCGGACGGCGCCCACTCGGACGTGCGGGCGTACAGGGCCTGGAAGGCGACCGTGTTCCAGTACGTCAGCAGCGTCTTGCGGACGACCTCCTGGATGGTGCCGTGGCCGACGCGGCGGGCCGCCCACGGGGAGCCGCCGGCCGCCATGAACCAGCGCACCGCGTCCGCGCCGTGCTGGTCCATGAGCGGGATCGGCTGCAGGATGTTGCCCAGGTGCTTGGACATCTTGCGGCCGTCCTCGGCGAGGATGTGGCCCAGGCAGACGACGTTCTCGTACGACGACTTGTCGAACACCAGCGTGCCGACGGCCATCAGCGTGTAGAACCAGCCGCGGGTCTGGTCGATGGCCTCGCAGATGAACTGCGCCGGGTAGCGGGCCTCGAACAGCTCCTTGTTCTTGTACGGGTAGCCCCACTGCGCGAACGGCATCGAACCCGAGTCGTACCAGGCGTCGATGACCTCCGGCACGCGCGTGGCCGTCAGGCCGCAGTCCTCGTGCCGGCAGACGAAGGTGACGTCGTCGATGTAGGGCCGGTGCGGGTCGAGGTTCGACTGGTCGGTGCCGGTCAGCTCGGACAGCTCCGCGCGCGAGCCGACACAGGTGAGGTGGCCCTCCTCGCAGCGCCAGATGGGCAGCGGGGTGCCCCAGTAGCGGTTGCGGGACAGCGCCCAGTCGATGTTGTTGTTCAGCCAGTCGCCGTACCGGCCGTGCTTGACCGTGTCCGGGAACCAGTTCGTCTTCTCGTTCTCCTGGAGCAGACGGTCCTTGATCGCGGTGGTGCGGATGTACCAGGACGGCTGCGCGTAGTACAGCAGCGCGGTGTGGCAGCGCCAGCAGTGCGGGTAGCTGTGCTCGTACGGCAGGTGCCGGAAGAGCAGGCCACGCTCCTTGAGGTCCTCGGTGAGCTTCTCGTCGGCCTTCTTGAAAAAGACGCCGCCGACGAGCGGGACGTCCTCCTCGAAGGTGCCGTCCGGGCGCACCGGGTTGACCACGGGCAGGCCGTAGGAGCGGCAGACCTTGAGGTCGTCCTCACCGAACGCGGGGGACTGGTGGACCAGACCCGTACCGTCCTCGGTGGTCACGTACTCGGCGTTCACCACGTAGTGCGCCGGCTCCGGGAACTCGACCAGCTCGAAGGGGCGCCGGTAGGTCCAGCGCTCCATCTCGGCGCCGGTGAAGGACTGCCCGGTGGTCTCCCAGCCCTCGCCGAGCGCCTTGCCGACGAGCGGCTCGGCGACGACGATCCTCTCCTGGCCGTCGGTGGCGACGACGTAGGTGACCTCGGGGTGCGCGGCGACCGCGGTGTTGGACACCAGGGTCCAGGGGGTCGTCGTCCACACCAGGAGCGCGGCCTCGCCGGCCAGCGGCCCGGAGGTGAGCGGGAAGCGGACGTACACGGACGGGTCCACGACCGTCTCGTAGCCCTGCGCCAGCTCGTGGTCGGACAGGCCGGTGCCGCAGCGCGGGCACCAGGGGGCGACCCGGTGATCCTGGACCAGCAGGCCCTTGTCGAAGATCTCCTTCAGCGACCACCAGACGGACTCGATGTACTCGGGGTCCATCGTGCGGTACGGGTCCTGGAGGTCGGCCCAGTAGCCCATGCGGGTCGTGAGCTCTTCGAAGGCGTCCGTGTGCCGGGTCACCGACTCGCGGCACCTGGCGTTGAACTCGGCGATGCCGTACGCCTCGATGTCCTGCTTGCCGGAGAAGCCGAGCTCCTTCTCGACGGCCAGCTCCACGGGGAGGCCGTGGCAGTCCCAGCCGGCCTTGCGGGCCACGTGGTAGCCGCGCATGGTGCGGAAGCGCGGGAAGACGTCCTTGAAGACGCGGGCCTCGATGTGGTGGGCGCCGGGCATGCCGTTCGCGGTGGGCGGGCCCTCGTAGAACACCCACTCGGGGCGTCCCTCGGACTGCTCCAGGCTCTTGGCGAAGATCTTCTGCTCGCGCCAGAAGTCGAGCACGGCGTGCTCAAGCGCGGGCAGGTCGACCTGGGCGGGCACCTGGCGGTACGTCGGCGCTGTCATCTGCGAGCATCCTCCAACGGACTTGCTGCCTTCCGTCGGAGGGACGAGAGCTCTTTCCTGTCCACGCCGTGTGCGGCGCGCTCCCGCGGTACCACCCTCCTTGGCTCTCCGCCGCGCCGTCCGCGCCGGTGAGCCCCCTCATTGGGGTCGCGAAGCCGGTTCTACTCGCCGTGGCGGCTGCCACGGCTTTCTTCCGGCGGCTCCGGGGTGATCTTCACGTCGCGCTCGCCCCCGGGCTCACACCGTCCCCGGGTCGCTCTGCGCTGCGTACGCCGCTACTCGTCCCCATCCATGCTTCTCGCTCCGCCCAGTGTACGGCGCCGCGCGGACAGCGGCCGACCGCTTTTCCCGCGCGCGTGAGGAGGCGGGGAGGGAGCGGGCGCGATGACCCGAATGGCGAGGGGGGAGGCGCTCGCGCCGTGGCGCGCTCCGCTTCGCGGATTACCCGGCGGGGAGCGGGGCACAACGGTTGCAGGTCCGCTGCTCGGGGGATGCGGGCGGGCGAATCGGGCGGTGTGCCCCGTTGCCGCGGGACTCAAGTCGATTTATCGTCCCAGCACGATTCGCGAGCAAGATCACGGCATGTGAAGGGGCCGCGGCCATGGTGGCGAAGAAGCCCGCCGTACAGCAGCAGGCGTCCGGCCGCTCCAGTGGCGCGGCCGCCTCCGGCGGCGAGGCCGGGGGAGCCGGCGGCAGAAAGACCACGCGCGCGGATGCCGTCCCGGCCGGGCGGGCGAGGCCGGTGAGGACGGCCCGGGCAACGGCGGCCGACGCGAAGAGGCACCACGCGGCGGCGTCCGCCGGGACGCCCACGTCCACGGGGACGGGAAGCGGCCCGGCGCGTGCCGGTGGCGGCACGAGGGCCGGTGCCTCCACCGGGAAACGGGCGTCGGCCGGGAAGGCTCCGGCAGAGGAGACGTCGGCTGGGAGGGCTTCCGCCGAGGTGACGCCGGCCGGGAAGGGGACGGAGAAGGCGCCGGCCGTTAAGGGGACGGAGAAGGCGTCGGCCGGGAAGGCGGCCGCGAGGGCCGCGGCCGGCCAGGGCACGGCCGCCGAGGACGGCGCCACGAAGACGGCGGTCCAGGAGACGGCGGTCAGGAAGACGGCGGTCAGGAAGACGGTGGCGAGGACAGGCGCCGCCGAGGAGGGTGCCCCCACGGAGAGGGTGGCCAAGCAAGCGGACTCCGCGGAAAAGGCCGCCAAGAAGGGGGCCGCCGGGAACGGGGCCGCCACGAAGGCCAAGGCCAGGAAACCGGCCGGCGCCGCCGAGCAGGCGGCCGGCAAGGAGGCGGCCGCGGACAAGGCGGACGCGAAGAAGACGAGCGCGAAGAAGGCGGACGCGAAGAAGACGGCCGCCGGGAGCACGAGCGTGAAGCAGCCGGCCAGGGCGGCGGCGGCCAGGGCGGCGGCCGAGCAGACGGTCGGCGGGAAGCCGGCCCACAAGCGTGCGGCGGCCAGGGAAACGGCTGCGAAGGGGAGGGGGACGAAGGACGTGACCGGTGAGGAGACGACCGGGACGGGCGCGGCCGTCGGGAAACCGGCCCGGAAGCACACGGCGGCCACAGGGAAGGCTTCGAAGGGGACGGCCGGTGAGGATGCGGCCGTGAAGAAGACGGCCGCCGGGAAAGTGGTCGCCGGGAAAGTGGTCGGAAAGGGCGCGGGAGGGAAGGGATCTGCCGTCGAGGGCACGGCCGGGAAGGACACGGCCGCCGTGAAGACGGGTGCCGGGAAGGCGGCCGCGCACGCGGCGGCCGGAAAGGCGGGCGGAGAGGAGGCCGTCACCGAGCGGACGGCCACCGAGGGCCCCTCCTCGGAGGCGGCCGGCAAGAGCACGGCCAAGAAGGCGGGCGCGGCGCGGGCCGCGAAGCAGACGGGAGCCACGACAGTGGTTGCGAAGAAGACTCCTGGCACGGCCGCGGCGAAGCAGAGCGCCGTTCCCAAGGCGCGGCTCGCCGCGGCGGAGCCCGGCGATCTGGCGGTACGCCCCGGCGAGGACCCCTGGACCCCCGAGGAGGTCGCCGAGGCCCGCGCCGAGCTGTCGTCCGAGGTGGACCGGCTGCGCACCGAGATCAGCTCGTCCGAGACCAACCTCGTCGGTCTGATGCGGGACTCCGGTGACGGCGCCGGCGACGACCAGGCCGACACCGGCACCAAGAACATCACGCGCGAGCACGAGATGGCGCTGGCCGCCAACGCGCGGGAGATGCTGACCCAGAACGAGCACGCCCTGGAACGGCTGGACGCGGGCACCTACGGACTGTGCGAGAACTGCGGCAATCCCATCGGCAAGGCGCGTATGCAGGCGTTCCCGAGGGCCACCCTGTGCGTGGAGTGCAAGCAGAAACAGGAACGCCGCTCCTGAGCGCCGGGGCCGGCCGGGGCGTGACGTACTCTCGTCCTCAGTCAGGCACCTAGGTTGAGGGACTCACGTGGCAGAGGCGGAGCGCATCATCGGTACGCCGGACACCCCGGACGACAGCGGCGAGCGGACGGCGGCGGCCGAAGCACCCGCCGGGTCCGGCGCGTCCGGTACGCCCGGGACCGGCGAGCAGACGGCGCCGGCGCGGCAGCGGAGCGGACGCGGACGCCGGATCGCCGTGCTGTTCGCGGTGGCCGTGTTCGCGTACGCCCTCGACCTCATCAGCAAGATGCTGGTGGTGGCGAAGCTGGAGCACCACGCGCCGGTCCAGGTGGTCGGGGACTGGCTGGAGCTGCACGCCATCCGCAACCCGGGCGCGGCCTTCGGCTTCGGAGCCGCCTTCACGATCATCTTCACGCTGATCGCGGCCGCGGTGATCGTGGTGATCGTCCGCCTCGCCCGCAAGCTCTACAGCCTGCCCTGGGCGATCGCGCTCGGCCTGCTGCTCGGTGGTGCGCTCGGCAACCTCACCGACCGCATCTTCCGGGCGCCCGGCGTCTTCCAGGGCGAGGTGGTGGACTTCATCGCGCCCAAGGGCTTCGCGGTGTTCAACCTGGCCGACTCGGCGATCGTGTGCGGCGGCATCCTGATCGTGCTGCTGTCGTTCCGCGGTCTGGACCCGGACGGCACCGTCCACAAGGACTGACCCCGGGTCCTGCCCGGGACCGTTGTCCACAGGCTAGTTCGGGGCCGGCCGAGCCGTCCGGCATACTCGACGGGTGAGCACGATTCCCGAGATCCGTACCCTGCCCGTGCCCGACGGCCTGGAGGGCGAGCGCGTCGACGCCGCCATCTCCCGCATGTTCGGCTTCTCCCGTACGAAGGCGGCGGAACTCGCCGCGGCCGGCAAGGTGCAGGTCGACGGCACGGTGGTCGGCAAGTCCGAGCGGGTGCGCGGCGGCGCCTGGCTCGAGGTCGAGATGCCGCAGGCCCCGGCGCCCGTGCAGGTGGTCGCCGAGCCTGTCGAGGGTATGGAGATCGTGCACGACGACGACGACGTGGTCGTGATCGTCAAGCCGGTCGGCGTGGCCGCGCACCCCTCGCCGGGCTGGAACGGCCCGACCGTCATCGGCGGCCTCGCCGCCGCCGGCTACCGGATCTCCACCTCCGGCGCCGCCGAGCGCCAGGGCATCGTGCACCGCCTGGACGTGGGCACGTCCGGCCTGATGGTGGTCGCCAAGTCGGAGCGGGCGTACACCTCGCTCAAGCGCCAGTTCAAGGAGCGCACGGTCGACAAGCGCTACCACACCCTGGTCCAGGGCCACCCGGACCCGACGAGCGGCACCATCGACGCGCCCATCGGCCGCCACCCCAACCACGACTACAAGTGGGCGGTGACGGCCGACGGCAAGGCCTCCGTGACGCACTACGACCTCATCGAGGCGTTCCGCGCCGCCTCCCTGCTCGACGTGAAGCTGGAGACCGGCCGCACCCACCAGATCCGCGTCCACATGTCCGCCCACCGCCACCCCTGCGTCGGCGACCTCACCTACGGCGCCGACCCGACGCTCGCCAAGCGGCTGCGCCTGACCCGCCAGTGGCTGCACGCCGTGCGGCTCGGCTTCGAGCACCCCGGCGACGGGCAGTGGGTGGAGTTCGGCTGCGACTACCCCGAGGACCTGCGGCAGGCCCTCGACCAGGTCCGCGAGGAGACGTACGCGTGAGCGCGCCGTACACCGTCCGCGTCGCCGAGGACCCCGCCGACCGGGAGGCCTGCTTCGCGGTGCGCAAGGAGGTGTTCGTCGTCGAGCAGGGCGTCGCCCAGGACATCGAGTACGACGCCTACGACGCTGTCGCGGTCCATGTGCTCGCCGCCCGCGAGGACGGCGTGCCGCTCGGCACCGGACGCCTGCTGTACGGCGAGGCCGCCGCCGCGAAGACCGGCGGGGACGCCACGGTCGGCTCCCTCGGCCGGCTCGCCGTCGCCCGTCCGGCGCGCGGTCTCGGCGTCGGCGCGGCCCTGGTGCGGGCCGTCGAGGAGGCGGCACGCGCGCGTGGCCTGGCCGCGGTGGACCTGCACGCGCAGACCCACGCCCTGGGTTTCTATGAGCGTCTCGGGTACGAGGCGTACGGCCCGGAGTTCCCGGACGCCGGGATCCCGCACCGGGCCATGCGGCGCGTCCTGTAGACCCGCCGGTACGGCCGGGGCGCGAGCGTCGTGGCAGGCTGGAGACCTGCCGTGTGATCGTCGACTCCCGGAGCGCTTGCCGTGGATCAGTTGGCCCTGTTGTTCGTGGTGCTGCTCGGGGCCCTGCTGAGCGTTCCCGTCGGGAACCGGTTCGGGGTGCCGGCGCCGGTGCTGATGACCCTGCTCGGCGGCGTCCTCGCGGTGGCCGACTTCGTGCCCAACGTGGAGTTCCCGCCCGAGCTGATCCTGCCCGCGCTGCTGCCGCCGCTGCTCTACGCCGCCGTACGACGCACCTCCTGGCGGCAGTTCACGGCGAACAAGCGGCCGATCTTCCTGCTGGCCGTCGCCCTGGTCTTCGTGACGACGTTCTGCGTGGCCGCGGTCGCCCACACCATCGTGCCCGGGCTGCCCGTCGCCGCCGCCGTGGTGCTGGGCGCGCTGATCGCCCCGCCGGATCCGGTCGCCGCCACCGCCGTCGCCGGGCAGCTCGGACTTCCGCGCCGCCTGGTGTCGATCCTGGAGGGCGAGGGGCTCTTCAACGACGTGACGGCCATCGTGCTTTACCACGTGGCCGTCGCCGCCGCCGTGAGCGGGGAGTTCTCCGCGTGGGACGCCGGGCTCGATCTGGTCCTGTCCGCCGTGGTCGCGGTCGCCGTCGGGCTGGCGCTGGGCTGGTTCGCGAACAAGCTGATGGACTGGCTCGGCGACCCCACGCTGCAGATCGGGCTCACCCTGCTGGTGCCCTTCGCCTCCTACGTGCTCGCCGAGGAACTGCACGGGTCCGGGGTGCTCGCCGTGCTCACCACCGCGCTCTTCCTCTCCGAGTACGCCACCGACGCCGACGACGTGCTGACCCGGCTGGCCGGGCACACCTTCTGGGACATCATCGACACGCTCGTCACCGGCGTCGCCTTCGGGCTGATCGGGCTCGAGCTGCACAACGCCATCCGGACGGCGTCCGGGCGGTGGGGCGAACTCCTCGGCTGGGCGGCGGCGATCGCGGGCGTGGTGGTGGTCGTACGGCTGCTGTGGCTGCTGCCCGCCACCTGGCTCACCAAGCGGCTGCACGCCCGGCGGGACATCGAGGAGGAGATCCCCATGAGCTGGCGGGAGACCGTCGTCATGTGGTGGTCCGGGATGCGCGGGGTGGCCTCGGTGGCGCTGGTGCTGGCCATCCCGCTCGAGACCGACGCCGGCAAGCCGTTCCCCGACCGGGACGAGCTCGTGTTCATCGCCTTCGGGGTCATCATCGTCACGCTGGTGCTGCAGGGCCTGACGCTGCCGTGGCTGGTGCGGCGGCTGGGGGTGCGGGCCGACTCCGAGCGGGAGTCGGAGTTCGAGAAGGAGCTGGCGGTGCGGGCCGCCGGGGCCGCGAAGCGCAGGCTGCGGGAGATCGAGCAGGTGGAGGAGCTGCCCGAGGAGCTCTCGGAGCAGATGCTGCGGCGGGCCTTCGACATCGGCATCCGGATCAGCCCGGACATGGGGGAGGAGGAACGCCGGGAGGCGCAGCACCAGCGGGCGCGGCGGCTGAAGCGGGTGCGGCGGATCCAGGGCGAGATGCTGAGCGCCGCGCGGCACGAGGTGCTGGCGGCGCGCAGCGAGCCGGGCGCCGATCCGGAGATCGTGGACCGGGTGCTGCGCCACCTCGACGTGCGCAGCCTGCGCTGACACCGGTGGGGGCCGGCCCCCCGACGATGTGGCCGGCACCCTCGTGCTGACGGGCGCCGGCCACCTCAACGCGCGGAGCATCCAGGCCGGCGGCGGTGCCGTGCGCGGGCGCCGGCCGGGCGCCCGGTCAGCCCCGGCCGGTGCGCGGGAACTCGTATGCCTTGCGGAGCGTCGCGCGGTCGGGCGACGGAATGCGGTTCGGGGCGAGGACCGCCTCGGAGGTGTTGACCCGGGGAAGCGCGTAGGGGTGCTCCGCCGACAGCCAGGTGATCATCTCCTCGCGCACTGCGACCCGCACCGTCCAGATGTCGTCCGCGTCCTTGGCGGTCACCAGGGCGCGCACCTGGATGGTGTTCGGTGTGGAGTCGGTCACCACCAGGTTGTAGGCGCGGCCGTCCCAGGCCGGGCACTGGCGCAGGATGTCGCGGAGCTTCTCGCGCATCGCCTCGATCGGGGCGCTGTGGTCCAGGTGCCAGTAGACGATGCCCGTCATCTGCGGGGTGCCCCGCGACCAGTTCTCGAACGGGTTGGACGTGAAGTACGACACCGGCATCGTGATCCGCCGCTCGTCCCAGGTCCGTACCGTCAGGAAGGTGAGGGTGATCTCCTCGACCGTGCCCCACTCCTCGTTCACGACGACCGTGTCGCCGATGCGCACCATGTCACCGAAGGCGATCTGCAGCCCCGCGAACAGGTTGGACAGGGTCGACTGGGCGGCGACACCGGCGACGATGCCGAGGATGCCGGCGGAGGCCAGCAGCGAGGCACCGGCCGCGCGCATCGCCGGGAACGTCAGCAGCATCGAGGCGGCGGCCACCACGATGACGATCGCCGAGACCACCCGCATGATCAGCTCCACCTGGGTGCGCACCCGGCGCACCCGGGCCACGTCCCGGTGGGCGCGTGCGTACCGGCTGTACGAGGTCTCGACGATCGCCGCCGCGATCCGGATCACCAGCCAGGCGGCGGACCCGATGAGGACCAGCGTCAGCGTCCGGCCGATGCCGGCATGATGCTGCTCCAGCAGTTCGGCCTGGTCGTAGGAGCCTCTGAGCATGGCGGCGCAGAGGACCAGTTGGTAGGGGATGCGGCCACGCCGCAGCAGCTCCCACAGCGGGGTGTCGGAATTTCGGGCGTCGGCCTTGCGCAGCAGCAGGTCCGTCACCCAGCCGATGGCCAGGGTGAGCGCGACGGAACTGCCGATCACGATCAGAGGGCGGAGTACGTTCTCCATGCCTCCGCTCCTAACCGGTGGTCGGCAGGCATGAACATGTGAGTTCGCCGCGCATCTGGGTACGGCGGTTCCGGCCTCGTCCGGCCCGGCTGGCACCATGGCCTCATGAACATCATGCTCTTTCACTCGACCTACGGGCTCAGGCCGGCGGTGCGCGAGGCCGCCGACCGGCTGCGCGCGGCGGGCCACGAGGTGTGGACGCCCGACCTCTTCGAGGGGCGCACGTTCGGGACGGTCGAGGAGGGCATGGAGTTCAACGAGCGGATCGGCAAGGAGGAGCTGCTGAAGCGGGCCGTGCTGGCGGCGGCGCCCTACTCCGAGCGCGGTCTCGTGTACGCCGGGTTCTCGCTCGGCGCTTCCGTGGCCCAGACGCTGGCCCTCGGCGACGAGCGGGCCCGGGGCCTGCTGCTCCTGCACGGCACGTCGGACATCGCCCCGAACGCGCACGTGGACGAGCTGCCGGTGCAGCTGCACGTGGCCGAGCCGGACCCGTTCGAGACCGACGACTGGCTGAGCGCCTGGTACCTGCAGATGGGCAGGGCGGGCGCGGACGTGGAGGTCTACCGGTACGCCGGAGCCGGTCACGTCTACACCGACCCCGGCCTGCCGGACTACGACGAGGAGGCCGCCGAGGCCACCTGGCGGGTGGCGCTCGGCTTCCTCGACAGTCTGTAGCCGCGCCCGGAGCGGACGGCTACACCGGGTCGTAGGTGCGCTCGACCTTCTGCGTGCCGCTGCGGGTGCGGTACGAACGCACCCAGGCGGAGGTCGCGTTCGCGTCGGTGCGGTCGGACAGGACGTAGTAGTCCATCTGCGCGCGGTCGGCGGTGATGTCCAGCACGCCGTAGCCGTGCCGGTCGGTGTCCACCCAGTGGACGTGCCGGTTGGCGGCCCTGATGACCGGCGACGCGACGGCCGAGACGGTGCCCTCGGGCACCTTCACGATGTCGTCGAGGTTGTCGGAGGTGACCGACGTGACCACGAACTCGGTGGCCGCCGACGCCGACAGCGGGTAGGTGCCCGCGTCCACCGGAACGTCGTTGGCCCACGCCATGTGGATGTCACCGGTCAGGAAGACGGTGTTGCCGATGGCGTTTGAGCGCAGATGGGCGAGGAGTTCGCGCCGGTCGTCGGTGTAGCCGTCCCACTGGTCGGTGTTGACGGCGATGCCCTCCTGCGGCAGGCCCAGCAGCTTGGCGAGCGGCTTGAGCAGGTCCGCGGAGAGGGAGCCGACGGCGAACGGCGAGATCATCACGGAGTTGCCGACCAGCCGCCACTTGGTGTCGGAGGCCCTCAGGCCCGCCTTGAGCCAGTCGAGCTGCGCGCGGCCGGTGAGCGTACGGTCCGGGTCGTCCACCGAGCCGCTGGCCGTGGAGGCCTGCTGGGAGCGGAAGGAGCGCAGGTCCAGCAGGGAGAGGTCGGCGAGCTTGCCGAAACGCAGCCGCCGGTAGGTGGTGCCCGCGATGGCGGGGCGGACCGGCATCCACTCGAAGTAGGCCTGCTTGGCCGCGGCCTGACGGGCCGACCAGGCGCCCTCGGCGCCCTCGGTGTGGTTCACCGCGCCGCCCGACCAGGCGTTGTCGGCGAACTCGTGGTCGTCCCAGATCGCGATGACCGGCGCCTTCACGTGCAGGGCCTGCAGGTCGGGGTCGGTCTTGTACTTGGCGTGCCGGATCCGGTAGTCGGCGAGGGTGAGGATCTCGTTCGCCGGCGCGTGCGGCCGTACGACCTTGCCCCGGGCCGCGTACTCACCGGACTTGTACTCGTAGATGTAGTCGCCCAGGTGGAGCCAGGCGTCCAGGTCGCCGCGGGCCGCGAGGTGGCGGTAGGCGGCGAAGTAGCCGGCCTCCCAGTTGGCGCAGGAGACCACGCCGAAGCGCAGGGAGGACACGGCGGCGTCCGCGGCCGGCGCGGTGCGGGTGCGCGCCACCGGGGAGTCGGTGCCGCCGGCGGAGAAGCGGAACCAGTAGTCGGTGGCCGGAGCCAGGCCGCGGATGTCGGCCTTGACGGTGTGGTCGGTCGCGGCCCTCGCGGTGGTCGAGCCCTTGGCGACGACGTCGGTGAGCGCCTTGTCCCGGGCGACGACCCAGCCGACCTCGGTGTCCGGGCCGAGCCCGGAACCGGGTATCGCCTCGGGCACCGGAGTCACCCGGGTCCACAGCAGGATGCCGTCGGGCAGCGGGTCGCCGGAGGCGACGCCGTGCAGGAATGCGGGGGCCTGGTCGGCCGCGCGAGCCGGAAGGGTGGCGGCGAGCGGGCCGGCCAGCACAGCCGTCGCCGCCGCGGCCTTGACGACCGTACGGCGGCGGGGCGAAAGGGAGTTGAGGCCTTGGTGTGCCTCGGATGATCTGTATCGACTGGTCACGACCGATCAGGTTACTGATCGGTATGCGCGAGAGCGGGCGAACTCCGAAAGTTCGCCCGCTCTTCACACGGTGCTCCGGTTCTGACCGGAGGTCAGCCCTTGAGAGCCGCGTCCAGCACCCGGTTGTAGTCGGCCACCGTCATGGGCGGGTTGCCCTGGCTGTCGGCGGTGAGCTTCTTGCCGTCCATGACGAAGCTCGGCGTGCCGGACACGCCGTCCTTGTTGTCGTCGAAGGTCTTGGACATCGCCATCGCCCAGGCGTCGTACGTGCCCTTCTTGACCGCGTTCTCGAACTTGGCGTTGTTCTTGAGCGCGGGAACGGTGTCGGCGACCTTGACGAGGTAGTCGTCGCTCTTGAACTTGTCCGTCTGCTCGTCCGGGTGGAACTTCGCCGAGTAGAGCGCGCTCTTGTACTCGAGGAACGCCTCCGGGCTGACGTCGAGCGCGGCGCCGAGCGCGCTCAGCGCGTTCTTGGAGCCCACGGCGTTGTCACGGTCGATGAACGTGGCACCGACGAACTGGATCTTGTACTTGCCGCCGTCGATGTCCTTCTTCACCGTCGAGCCGACCGTCTGCTCGAACTGGGCGCACACCGGGCAGCGCGGGTCCTCGTAGACCTTCAGGGTCTTCTTGGCGGTGTCCTTGCCGATGACGACCGTGGTGCCCTTGGTGCCCGTGGTGTTGGCCGGGGTGACGACGCTGGAGGCGTCCTTCAGCCCGTCCCAGTAACCCGGCTTGTTGGCCTGGACCACGGCGTAGCCGATGCCGCCCGCCGCCGCCAGCACGGCCACGACCGAGCCGGCCACGATGATCTGCCGCCTGGCCTTGTCGCGCTTTGCCTGCCGCTCGCGCTCCTGGCGCAGCCGCTCCCGGGCCGCCGTCTTCGCCGACTGGCTGTTCCGCTTGCTCATAGTGTTGATCTCCATGTGGGACGCGCACACGTCGTACGCGGGATACGTGTGGGGGACTGGTCGTGCTCAGCGGTCGCCGCTCAGACGAGGGCGAGGGCGCGGGAGCGCGGCGGTCCACGCCGTCCCAGGGAGTGCACCAGGAGCCGGTCGCGGGCGACGGCCGGCCAGGGAGCCGGGCGCGGCTGCCGGCGGACAGGCAGGAGCCGCACGGTGCCCGCTGCCGCCGCCAGCAGCAGCGGCCGGAAGGAGGTGGCCGTGACCGCGCCCAGCAGCTGGGTCAGGGCCCGCTCGCCCCGGCGCAGCCAGGCGGCGGCCAGCAGCCCCACGCCGAGGTGCGCGGCGAGCAGCAGCCAGGCGGCGGCCGGGCCGGCGTCCGCGAGCGGGACCACGGCACCACGGCCGGGCGCTCCGGTCACCTGGGCCAGCGGCGAGCCCACGCTGCCGCCCCGGCACAGCACGTCGAAGCCGAACGCGTGCAGGGGACCCGCGACCGGGCCGCCCGCCCTGCCGTAACAGGACTGCTGGCCGGTGGTGAACACCGTGTCGGCGGCCAGCTCCAGCGGGACCAGCAGGGCCGCGATCCGGCCGAAGCCACGCTCGCGGCCCGCCAGCGCGTACGCGGTGACGAACACTCCGGTGGCGACCGCGGTCACGGTCGCCACCGGCAGCGGGGCCCTGGACAGCAGAACGTGCGACGCGGTGCTGAGCGTCACGACCACTGCCGTGAACAGCGCCGCGCGTACGGCTCTGAGCTGGGTCCCGGAGATGTCCATGGTGACTACAGAGTCTGTCACGCGCGCCGGTAAGGGACTCCTAAAGGAAGCCTGTGAGTCCCGAAGGTCACAGCCCCGGGATCCGGCCGTTGCGGAACAGGTCGAGGAAGATCTGGTGGTCGGCACGCGCGCGTGCGCCGTAGCCGTGCGCGAAGTCCACCAGGAGCGGCGCGAAGCCCTCCTCGTCGGCCGCGAGGGCCGCGTCGATGGCCCGCTCGGTCGAGAACGGCACCAGCGACTCGCCGGAGGTGTCGTCCGCCGCCGCGTGCATCGTGGCCGTGGCCCGGCCCAGGTCGGCGACGACGGCCGCGATCTCCTCCGGGTCGTCGATGTCGCCCCAGTCCAGGTCGACCGCGTACGGCGAGACCTCGGCGACCAGCTGGCCCGCGCCGTCCAGCTCGGTCCAGCCCAGCCACGGGTCGGCGTGCGCCTGCAGCGCGCGCTGGGAGATCACCGTGCGGTGCCCCTCGTGCCGGAAGTACTCCGCGATCGCCGGGTCCGTGATGTGCCGGGAGACCGCCGGGGTCTGGGCCTGCTTGATGTAGATCACGACATCGTTCTCGAGGGCGTCGCTGTGCCCCTCCAGCAGGATGTTGTACGACGGCAGGCCCGCCGAACCGATGCCGATGCCCCGGCGGCCCACGACGTCCTTCACCCGGTAGGAGTCCGGGCGGGCCAGCGAGGTCTCCGGAAGCGTCTCCAGGTAGCCGTCGAAGGCGGCCAGCACCTTGTACCGGGTGGCGGCGTCGAGCTCGATGGAGCCGCCGCCGGGCGCGAACCGGCGCTCGAAGTCGCGGATCTCCGTCATCGACTCCAGCAGCCCGAAGCGGGTGAGCGAGCGGGCGTCACGCAGCGCGTCCAGCAGCGGGCCCTGCGCGGTGTCCAGTGTGAACGGCGGCACCTCGTCGCTCTTGGCGCCCGTGGCCAGGGCGTGGATGCGCTCCCGGTAGGCCTCGGCGTAGATCGTCACCAGCTCGGTGATCTGCTCGTCGCTGAGCGCCTTCGCGTAGCCGACCAGCGCGATGGAGGCGGAGAAGCGCTTCAGGTCCCAGGTGAACGGTCCGACGTAGGCCTCGTCGAAGTCGTTGACGTTGAAGACCAGGCGCCCGTTGGAGTCCATGTAGGTGCCGAAGTTCTCCGCGTGCAGATCGCCGTGGATCCACACGCGCGAGGTGCGGTCGTCGAGGTACGGGCCGCCGCGCTTCTCGGCGTCGAGGTCGTGGCAGAAGAGGCACGCCGTGCCCCGGTAGAACGCGAAGGCCGAGGCCGCCATCTTCCGGAACTTCACCCGGAACGCGGCCGGGTCGGCGGCCAGGAGCCGGCCGAAGGCGGTGTCGAAGACGGCGAGGATCTCCTCGCCGCGCTGCTCGTCGTTGAGCTCGGGGACCGACATCGCGGAGTGCCTCCTGGTGCGGGACGGTGGTGCGTGGATGTGCGTGCGGGGAGCGACAGCGTCTCCGCCGTCTTCAACGGGCGACGCCACGCGGGAGTGCCCGGTTCCCGCACGAAGGTACGTGGGGGATGCCCCGCGTGTGTCAGTGCCCGGGCATAGACTTCGACGCTGACCCCAGACTGTCCGCCAGCCCGTCGCCGAAGTTTCCGTTGGAGGCCATACCGTGTCAAAGCCGCCCTTCACGCACCTGCACGTCCACACCCAGTACTCGCTGCTGGACGGTGCCGCGCGGCTCAAGGACATGTTCGACGCCTGCAACGAGATGGGCATGACGCACATCGCCATGTCCGACCACGGCAACCTGCACGGGGCGTACGACTTCTTCCATTCCGCGAAGAAGGCCGGAATCACCCCGATCATCGGCATCGAGGCGTATGTCGCGCCCGAGTCCCGGCGCAACAAGCGCAAGATCCAGTGGGGCCAGCCGCACCAGAAGCGGGACGACGTCTCGGGTTCCGGCGGCTACACCCACAAGACGATCTGGGCGGCGAACTCGACGGGCCTGCACAACCTCTTCCGGCTCTCCTCGGACGCGTACGCGGAGGGCTGGCTCCAGAAGTGGCCCCGGATGGACAAGGAGACGATCTCCCAGTGGTCCGAGGGGCTGATCGCCTCCACCGGCTGTCCCTCCGGCGAGCTGCAGACCCGCCTGCGCCTCGGCCAGTTCGACGAGGCCCTGAAGGCGGCCGCCGACTACCAGGACATCTTCGGCAAGGACCGCTACTTCCTGGAGCTGATGGACCACGGCATCGAGATCGAGCACCGGGTCCGCGACGGCCTCCTGGAGATCGGCAAGAAGCTCGGCATCCCCCCGCTGGTCACCAACGACTCGCACTACACCTACGCGCACGAGGCGACCGCCCACGACGCGCTGCTGTGCATCCAGACCGGCAAGAACCTCTCCGACCCGGACCGCTTCAAGTTCGACGGCACCGGCTACTACCTGAAGTCCACGGACGAGATGTACGCCATCGACTCCTCGGACGCCTGGCAGGAGGGCTGCCGCAACACCCTGCTGGTCGCCGAGCAGATCGACACCACCGGCATGTTCGAGGCGAAGAACCTCATGC
This sequence comes from Streptomyces sp. NPDC005706, assembly GCF_040631045.1. Lineage (NCBI taxonomy): Bacteria > Bacillati > Actinomycetota > Actinomycetes > Kitasatosporales > Streptomycetaceae > Streptomyces > Streptomyces sp. NPDC005706. The sequence goes on from NZ_JBEXYS010000009.1 coordinate 84,094, forward strand.
CGAAGTTCGACATCCCGGACGGCTACACCGAGGTCACCTGGTTCAAGGAGGAGGTCCGCCGCGGCATGGAGCGGCGCTTCCCAGGCGGCATCCCGGAGGACCGCCAGAAGCAGGTCGAGTACGAGATGGACGTCATCATCCAGATGGGGTTCCCGGGCTACTTCCTCGTCGTCGCCGACTTCATCATGTGGGCGAAGAAGAACGGCATCGCGGTCGGTCCCGGGCGTGGCTCCGCGGCCGGCTCGATCGTCGCCTACGCCATGGGCATCACCGACCTCGACCCGATCCCGCACGGCCTGATCTTCGAGCGGTTCCTCAACCCCGAGCGCGTCTCCATGCCCGACGTCGACATCGACTTCGACGAGCGCAGGCGCGTCGAGGTGATCCGGTACGTGACCGAGAAGTACGGCGCCGACAAGGTGGCCATGATCGGCACCTACGGCAAGATCAAGGCGAAGAACGCCATCAAGGACTCCGCGCGCGTGCTGGGCTACCCGTACGCCATGGGCGACCGGCTCACCAAGGCCATGCCCGCCGACGTCCTCGGCAAGGGCATCGACCTCGACGGCATCACCAATCCGTCGCACCCGCGCTACAACGAGGCGGGCGAGATCCGCTCGATGTACGAGAACGAGCCGGACGTCAAGAAGGTCATCGACACCGCCAAGGGCGTCGAGGGCCTGGTCCGGCAGATGGGCGTGCACGCGGCGGGCGTGATCATGTCCAGCGAGCCCATCGTCGACCACGCGCCCATCTGGGTGCGGCACACCGACGGCGTGACCATCACGCAGTGGGACTACCCGCAGTGCGAGTCGCTCGGCCTGCTGAAGATGGACTTCCTCGGCCTGCGCAACCTGACGATCATGGACGACGCCGTCAAGATGGTGAAGTCCAACAAGGGGATCGACCTCGACCTGCTGGCACTGCCGCTCGACGATCCGAAGACCTTCGAACTCCTCCAGCGCGGCGAGACCCTCGGCGTCTTCCAGTTCGACGGCGGCCCCATGCGCTCCCTGCTGCGCCTGATGAAGCCCGACAACTTCGAGGACATCTCCGCCGTCTCCGCGCTCTACCGGCCCGGCCCGATGGGCATGGACTCGCACACCAACTACGCGCTCCGCAAGAACGGGCTCCAGGAGATCACCCCGATCCACAAGGAGCTCGCGGAGCCGCTCGAAGAGGTCCTGGCCGTCACCTACGGCCTGATCGTCTACCAGGAGCAGGTGCAGAAGGCCGCCCAGATCATCGCCGGGTACTCGCTCGGCGAGGCCGACATCCTCCGCCGAGTGATGGGCAAGAAGAAGCCCGACGAACTGGCGAAGAACTTCACCATCTTCCAGGCCGGCGCCAAGAAGAACGGCTACAGCGACGAGGCGATCCAGGCGCTGTGGGACGTGCTGGTCCCGTTCGCCGGCTACGCCTTCAACAAGGCGCACTCCGCCGCGTACGGCCTGGTCTCGTACTGGACCGCCTACCTGAAGGCGAACCACCCCGCCGAGTACATGGCCGGACTGCTCACCTCGGTCAAGGACGACAAGGACAAGTCGGCCGTCTACCTCAACGAGTGCCGGCGCATGGGCATCAAGGTGCTCCCGCCGAACGTGAACGAGTCGGTGCACAACTTCGCCGCCCAGGGCGACGACGTGATCCTCTTCGGCCTCGAAGCCGTGCGCAACGTCGGCACGAACGTGGTGGAATCGATCATCAAGAGCCGCAAGGCCAAGGGGAAGTACGCCTCGTTCCCCGACTACCTCGACAAGGTCGAGGCGGTCGCGTGCAACAAGCGCACCACGGAGTCGCTGATCAAGGCGGGCGCGTTCGACACCCTGGGGCACACCCGCAAGGGCCTCACCGCGCACTTCGAGCCGATGATCGACAATGTGGTCGCGGTCAAGCGCAAGGAGGCCGAGGGCCAGTTCGACCTCTTCGGCGGCATGGGCGAGGAGGCCGGCGACGAGCCCGGCTTCGGACTCGACGTGCAGTTCACCGAGGACGAGTGGGACAAGACCTATCTGCTCGCCCAGGAGCGGGAGATGCTCGGTCTGTACGTCTCCGACCACCCGCTCTTCGGCCTGGAGCACGTGCTGTCCGACAAGGCCGACGCGGGCATCTCCCAGCTCACCGGCGGTGAGCACGCCGACGGCGCGGTCGTCACCATCGGCGGCATCATCTCCGGCCTGCAGCGCAAGATGACCAAGCAGGGCAACGCCTGGGCGATCGCCACGGTGGAGGACCTCGCGGGTTCCATCGAGTGCATGTTCTTCCCGGCCACCTACCAGCTCGTGTCGACCCAACTGGTCGAGGACGCCGTGGTGTTCGTCAAGGGCCGTCTCGACAAGCGCGAGGACGTGCCCCGGCTCGTCGCCATGGAGCTGATGGTCCCGGACCTGTCCAACGCGGGCACCAACGCCCCGGTGATCCTCACCATCCCGGCCACCAGGGTCACCCCGCCCATGGTCAGCCGGCTCGGCGAGATCCTCAGCCACCACAAGGGCGACAGCGAGGTCCGGATCAAACTCCAGGGCCCGCGCAAGACCACGGTGCTGCGCCTGGACCGGCACCGGGTCAAGCCCGATCCCGCGCTCTTCGGCGACCTGAAGGTGCTGCTCGGCCCGTCCTGCCTGGCCGGCTGAGCCGCGGCGCCGGGCATCCGGGCCGGAATCCCGCGCGAATGACGAAGGGGCGCACCCTCACCGGGTGCGCCCCTCCTGTGTGCCTGGGCTTCAAATGCCCTTTAGTTGTGGCCGAAGCTCTTCTGCTTCTTACGGGAAACCTCGGAGGGGCTGCCCGCGACGCCCGCCATGGAGGACTCGGGTTCCTCCGCCGCCGGGCGCTGAGCGCGTTCCGCTGTGTGCTCGGCCTGCGAAGCGCGGTTCTGCGGGCCACCCTGCTTGCGGTTCTTGTTCTTGGCCATGGTGATCTGCCTCCTGAGGGGGATCTAGGGGCCAGGGCCGGGATCAGATTCACATACGCTGACATCAGTCGCATGTCGGATAATTACCGTGTGTGACAGGGAAGGTGGGCGAGCGGGCTCGCTGAACGCCACGCCGAAGATCGAGTTCCGGCCGTTAACGCCCGTCCGTTCGGGCAGACTCGAAGGAAGTCCGAAGCAAAACCTCCCGGGAAGAGGGTGAGTCGCGTGGACCGTTGCATCGTCCTGGTGGACGCCGGGTATCTGCTGGGTGCCGCCGCCAGCCTCCTCGCCGGTGAGCCCTCGCGGTCCCGGATCACCGTCGATCACCCCGCGCTGATCCAGGCCCTGCGCGAACGTGCCGAGTCGGATACCGAACGCCCGCTGCTGCGCATCTACTGGTTCGACGGCGCCCCCGACCGGGTCCCCCAGCCTGAGCACCGCCGGCTGCGCGTGATGCCCCGGGTCACCGTCCGGCTGGGCGCGCTCACCCGCAGCGACGGACGCTGGGCACAGAAGGGCGTGGACGCCGCCATGCACGCCGAGCTGACCGAGCTGGCACGCAACCGCGCCTGTTCCGACATCGTCCTGGTCACCGGCGACGGCGACCTGCTGCCCGGCATGATGGCCGCCAAGGAGCACGGCGTCGCCGTCCACCTCTGGGCCGTCCAGGCCGCCGACGGCGACTACAACCAGTCCGAGGACCTGGTCGCCGAGGCCGACGAGCGGCGGGTGCTGGACCGGGCCTGGATCACCCAGGCGGTCCGTGCCAAGGAGCTGACCGGCGTCTGCGCCCCGCCGCCCGCGCCCCGCCCCGAGATCGCCGCGATCCTCTCCGCGCCGCTGCCGGACTCCGCGCTCACCGCGGGCGCCGAACGTCCCGCCGAGGAGGGCGCCCACGCGTCGGCCGCCGCCGAGCACAGCCCCCAGGGCCGGGCGGCCGCTTCCAAGGGAGTGCCCACCCCCAAGGACCTCGCCGCGCTGCGCGCACCCGGCGCACAGGCCGTGCAGCACCCGACGACCGCGACCCTGCGATGGTCCTCCGACAAGGGGTGGGTGGACCGGCCGGGAGCGGTCGCCGAGCCGCCCGAGGTAGCCTCCATGCCGACCCTCGCCCAGCTCACCACCGCCGAGCAGCGGTGGGCCGACCGGGAGGAGGACATCACCACCGTCGGCGGCGATCCGTACGAGGTCGGCCAGGTCTTCGCCCGCCGCTGGATCTCCCGGCTCGGCGACCCGAACCACGTACAGCGGCTGTCCACGATGTACCCGCGCATCCCGCACCGCATCGACGGCGAGCTGCTGCGCTACGCCGCGCGCTTCGGCCTGCTCGCCCACAAGGACGACCAGATCGACGAACACGACCGTTACGCCATCCGGGCGGGCTTCTGGCGCGAGGTCGACGTCCCGGCGGCCGCCGAACAGCACGCGCCCGCCGCGGACTGAACCCCGGTGGCCGCCCCCGAGGACGAGTCAAGGCCCCCGACCCCGTAGTCTCGTCACTTGTGAGTACGCGCGCGGCACAGGCACTTCGGTACGACGAGGTCGTACGCGTGCGCGGGCTCACCAAGACCTATCCCCCCGTGAAGGGGCGGCGCGGGGCGCCGGGCACGCCCGAGGTGCGGGCCACCGACGGGGTGGAGCTCGAGGTGCGGCGCGGCGAGATCTTCGGGCTGCTCGGGCCGAACGGCGCCGGCAAGTCCACCCTCGTGCGCCAGCTCACCGGGCTGCTGCGGCCGGACGCGGGCAGCGTCGGGATCCTCGGCCACGACATCGTCAGGCACCCCCGGCTGGCCGCCCGGATCCTCGCCTACCTGGGGCAGGAGTCCTCCGCCCTGGACGAGCTGACCGTGGAGCTCGCCGCCGAGACCACCGGACGCCTGCGCGGCCTGGACGTACGGCGGGCACGGGCAGAGCGGGACGCCGTGCTCGAGGAGCTCGGCCTCACGCCGATCGCCGGCCGCACGCTGAAGAAGCTGTCCGGCGGCCAGCGGCGGCTCGCCTGCTTCGCCGCCGCCCTCGTCGGGGAACGGCCGCTGCTCGTCCTCGACGAGCCGACCACCGGCATGGACCCGGTGGCCCGGCGCGCGGTGTGGGCGGCCGTGGACCGGCGGCGGGCCGAGCGCGGCACGACCGTGCTGCTGGTCACCCACAACGTCATCGAGGCGGAGACCGTGCTCGACCGGGTCGCCGTCCTGGACCAGGGCCGGGTCATCGCCTGCGACACCCCCGCGGGGCTGAAGGAACGGGTATCCGGCGAGGTCCGGGTGGAGCTGGTGTGGCGGGAGCGGGCGCCGCTGGACGTGCCCGAGGTCGCCGGCTTGCGCGAGCGGGCCACGGAGTCCGGCCGGCGCTGGACGCTCCGGCTCGCGCCCGAGGAGGCCCGGGCCGCGGTCGCCACGGTGACCGGCGGCGCCGCCTTCGCCGCCCTGGACGACTTCACGCTCGCCACACCCAGCCTGGAGGACGTGTACCTCTCGCTGGGCGGGGCGGCCCGGCAGGGGCTGGTGAAGGCGTGAGCGCGCGGGCCGCGGAATGCGTACGGGTGTGCGCCAGGGCCGTAGGGAAGAGGAGCAGCGCGTCGTGAGTGTCGTACCCGCCGAGGTTCTGCCCGGCGGCGCCCGGGCCGTTCCGGGGGCGGCCCCGGGCGCGGCCGAGCTCGGTCCGCCCGCACGGCTGTGGCCGTCGCTGGTGGCCGTCTACCGGGCGCAGCTCTCCCGGGCCCGGGTGGCCCGTATCCCGCTGCTGTTCGTGGCGACCTTCCAGTCCGTCGGCATCGCCGTGATGATGCGGGGCGTCGTGGACAGCGGCACCGAGGCCCAGTCCGTGGTGGCCGGGTCCTCGGTACTGGTCGTCGCGTACGTGGCGCTGAACCTGCTGTCGCAGTACTTCGGGCAGCTGCGGGCCAGCGGCGGACTCGACCACTACGCCACGCTGCCGGTGCCGCCGGCGGCGGTGGTGCTGGGCGCGGCGGGGGCGTACGCCTCCTTCACCGTGCCGGGGACGCTGGTGACCGCCGTCTTCGGCTGCGTGCTCTTCGGGCTGCCGCTGTCCAATCTGTGGATCCTGCTCGCCGTGATCCCGCTCGCCGGGGCCGCGCTCGCCGGGCTCGGCGCCGCCTGCGGCCTGCTCGCGCCGCGGCCCGAGCTGGCCACGCTGCTCGGCCAGCTCGGCATGTCCGCGGCCCTGCTGCTGGGCGTGCTGCCGGCCGACCGGATGCCGGAGATCATCCGTCTCGCCCGGGACCTGCTGCCCTCGACCTACGGGGTGGAGGCATACGCGCGGACCTTCGGGGCACACCCCGACTGGGCCGTCGTCCTGGTTGACCTGGGGGTGTGCGCGGGTGTCGGAGTGGTCTCGCTGGCCGCGGCGACCTGGGCGTACCGCAGGGCGGCCGTCCGGTGACGCGGCTCACGGCACGACCTGGCACGATGTCAGGGTGACCGCACCGCTGACTCCGCCTCCGCCGCCGCACGACGACTCCGCGCACCAGGTCCGGCAGACCCCGCCTGCCGGGGCTCCGTTCGCGGGCATGTACGAACAGGACGGCCCCGGTATGAAGACCGAAGTGCGGGAGGCCGCGGTGGTCGCCGTGGCGGTGACCCTGGGCGGGGTGCTGCTCGGACTGCTGTGGTGGTGGCTGGCGCCGCACGTGCCGCTGATCGCCGACCAGGTCGACAAGAGCTGGGTGGTCTACATCAAGGACACCGAGGGCGAGCAGGCGGTCGGCGTGGACGGCACCTTCACGCTGCTGGGGCTGGCCTTCGGGCTGGTCAGCGCGGTCGTGGTGTTCCTGTGGCGCCGGCGTGGCGGCGTGCCGCTCGTGGTGGCGCTGGGCCTCGGCGGACTGCTGGGGTCCCTGCTGGCCTGGCGGCTCGGTGTCTGGCTGGGGCCCGAGTCCGATGTCATAGCCCACGCCAGGGCGGTGGGCAAGGGCGTGACCTTCTCGGCCCCGCTGAGGCTCGGGGCGAAGGGCGCGCTGCTGGCCTGGCCCCTGGCCGCGCTGCTGGTCCACCTGGGGCTCATGGCACTGTTCGGCCCCCGGGACCCGGAGGAGCCGTACCCGGCGTGAGTTCCCCCGTGGCCCCGTCCCGACGTGACCAGCGGGGTCCCTGTGGAGCTTCCGCCGAGCTTCGGCCGGCCAGGTGTGGCCGGAGCGCCGTGGAGCCGGGTCCGGCCTGACGGGCCGGAGTCCCGTGAGCCGTACCCCGGACCGGCGTACCGGCGCCACCCGGCCGTTCAGTCCCGGCCGATGGGTGCCAGCACGGCTTCCGTGAGCGCGGCCAGGGCCGTCGGCGCGAGCTCGACCTCCAGGCCTCTGCGGCCCGCCGAGACGCAGATGGTGTCGTGGGCTCCGGCCGAGTCGTCCAGGACCGTGCGGAGCCTCTTGCGCTGGCCCAGCGGGGAGATGCCGCCCCGGACGTAGCCGGTGGTGCGCTCGGCGAGGGCCGGGTCCGCCATGGCCGCCCGTTTGCCGCCCACCGCCGCCGCCAGTGCCTTCAGGTTCAGCGTGCCGGAGACCGGGACCACCGCCACCGTGAGCGCGCCGTCGACGTCGGCCACCAGGGTCTTGAAGACCCGGTCCGGGGAGACGCCCATCGCCTCCGCCGCCTCCTCGCCGTAGGAGGGGTGGGCGGGGTCGTGGTCGTAGGCGTGGACGGTGTGGTCCACGCCCGCCGCGGTCAGCGCCACGGTCGCGGGCGTGCCGCCGGACTGCTGCTTCTTGGACTTCTTCGCCATCGGGGTGCCGGGCCTCGGTTCGGTTCGCTCAGTTCATGCTGGTCGGCGTCCGCGTCAGCTCGAACGCGGGCAGGGACGGCAGACTACGGATGATCGCCGCCTCCGAGCGAAGGAGTTTCAGCTCGTCCCTGAGGCGGGAGGCGGTGTCCGGGGCCTGGAGCAGCCGCTGCTTCGTCGGCGTGTCCAGCACCATGGCGGCGGCGACCAGGTAGGAGACCACCGAGGGGTCGTCGGGAAGCTCCGTGCCCGCCAGCGAGCGCTCACGGGCGCCCGCCAGGCGCTTCTGGTACTGGCGGAACGAGCGCAGGACACCCTCGGCCAGCGCGCCCGCCTCGTCGCCGGGCTCCTCCGTGAGCTCCTCCAGCTCCGCCGTCAGGAACGGGCCCGACGCCTCCACGGACAGCAGCCGCACCCGGGTCGTGCCGGTCGCCAGCACCTCGAACGTGCCGTTGTCGCGCTCCCGGATGGTCGCCGCGTCCGCCACACAGCCCACGCCGTGGAACGACTTCAGGGGGTCCGGGCCGAAACCGGCGGCCGGGCCCCGCTCGAGCTGCGCCGTCGGATCCGGCATGCCTGGAGCGCTCGGTGCCACCTCGTGGCCGTCGCGGATCGTCACCGCGGCGAACCGGCGCGGCTCGTCCTCGGGGGTCTTCAACAGTTCGCGCATCATGGCGCGATACCGCTCCTCGAAGATGTTCAGGGGCAGCACGAGCCCCGGGAACAGAACCGAGTTCAGCGGGAACAGGGGCAGACGGACGGTGGTCACGGCGACCCAGCCTAATGGTCGGTGGCAAAGGCTCGGCCGCGGTGCTCGTTCAGAGGCCGCGGCGGCGTCCTCACCAGCCCGGACAGGAAGGCGGGCGTGCTGGGCCCGAGGAGCCCCTCACGCAGCCGCAGGAACTGGCCGAGCGGGTCGTCGGAGAACCGGTCCCAGGGGAACGAGGTGGCGTACGGACCGATCAAACCGAGCTGGGCGCGCGCGTCCTCCCACCGGCCCAGCCGGACGAGCAGGTACAGCAGTTTGTTGCGCATCTGGGCGGGCCCCGGGGTGGCCCCCGGGAACCGGGCGGAGAGCGACACCGCCCGGTCGGCGGCCGCGTCCAGCCGCTCGCGCGGCACCTCGGGTCCGCAGTCGTCGGTCAGATAGCCGAACGCCGCCCGGGCCGGCAGCGCCTGCACCAGCGAGCCGGCCGGGGCGTCCTGCGCGGCGAGGTCGGCGAAGTCGAAGCACTCGCGGTGCGAGCCGTGCCAGAAGGTCGCCAGATACCGCAGGGCGGCCACGTGGCAGCCGTAGTGGTGCGGGGCGCGCCGGATCGCCGCCTCCCACAGCTCCTCGAAGTAGCGGTGGCCGGCCCGGGAGCCGCGCGCGTGGTCGAGGGCGATCCGCCAGGGCACCGGGTCGCGGTCGTCGGCGCGGGCGGCGGCCGTGATCAGCGGGCTCACCTCGCGCAGCAGCTCGGCGCGGGCCGGTGAGGGCCAGGCGCGGTCCACCGCGAGCTGGGCCCCGACCAGAGCGACGTCGGGGTCGCCGGGGGCGGCCGTACGCCAGGCCTCGAACCACTCGGGCCGGGAGCGGGCGAAGGCCGCGAGCCGCCGCGTGTAGCGGTCGCGGTCCTCCCACTGGCCGGCCGCGCGCGTGGTGGCGAGCAGGGCGGAGGCGGCGCCGTACTCGCCCCGGCCGGCCGCGACCAGCGCGGGCGAGAGGCGGTCGTCGGGCGCGTCGAGTACGGCCTCGAAGCCGCCCTGGGGCGGGGCGGCGAGGTACGAGGCGCGTCGTGTCGTCCGGGTGGGGCGGAGGAACGCCGGCAGCAGAGCCATGGTGTCGACCATTGAAAGTCCGCAGGTCGGGGGAGCGCCAGAGGGTCCGGCCAAGTCATGAAAGGTTGTACGACATAAGGTCAAGGACGGGCAAAGGGTGACGGTTCAACTATTGTAATGTACCTGTCCGTGAGCCGTGAGCCGTGAGCCGTGAGCCGTGAGCCGCAGCTCGCGACGGGAGCCGTCAGCTCCGCCGCAGCAGCCGGGTCGCCCCCGCCGCCACGGTGGTCGCGAGTATCCAGCCCATGATGATCATCACCGCGGCCAGCCACTGCCAGCCGCCGCGCAGCTGCCACTGGCCGACCTGGCCCAGGTCGATCACCGGCAGCAGCAGGTCCAGCGTGAACAGCGCGGGGCTCCAGGACGGATGCTCGCCGGAGTCCACCGGCGGATGCCCGGCGTGTGCGAAGGCGAGCGTGCCCGCCGCCCACAGCACCGCCATCCACACCGCCGCCCGCCCCGGCCGGTAGCCGTAGGCCACGGCCCAGTCCTGGACGAAGCCCCAGACCTTGCCCGCCGGCGGCAGCGTCTCGCGGCGCCGGCGCTGCTTGGCGAGCAGCACCTCGCGCGCGTCCTCGTCCTCTCCGGCCGCGCGCAGCACCGAGGCCAGCCGCTCGTACGGCTCCGGGTTGTACTCCGCGGTCGCCGCCGCCACCCAGTCGAGCCGCCGGGTCAGCGGGAACGGGCCGCGCGGGACCAGGCTCTCGTAGGTGAAGCCGCCCATGTGCAGGCTGCCCGGGCCCGGCCAGCTCCCCGCGCGGTCCACCAGGTTGACGACCCGCGCGCCGGACAGCTTCACCTGCCCGCGCTGCGGCCGGTCGCCCAGGAAACGCAGCTCCGGCGTCTGCACCCGGCGCAGCGACAGATCCTGGTCGTCGGTGAGGACGAACCGGGCCCGCTCCAGGTCCACGGCGTCCCCGAACCGGCCGTCGTCCAGCCGCACCCCGCCCTGGCACTCGAAGCGCTGGATCCGCGTTCCGCGCGCGGGAGTGGTCCCGCTCAGCAGCGGATTGCCCACGCCCGCCGGGGTCAGGTACAAGGTGCGCTCCACCGTCAGCTGGGGGGCGTTCAGGGCGAGACGCGCGTACGGATTGGCCAGTTTCGCCCCCCGCAGGCTCAGCGAGCCCCCGACCTGGGCGCCGCGCAGGCTCAGCTCGCCGTGCGACTCCAGCAGCTCCGCCTGCAGGTCCTGGCCGACGCTCATGCCGTCGGCGGCGATCGAGCGGCCGCTGCGGTCCCGGTGGGCGACCGCCTGGTTCAGCAGCAGGTCCGTCCCGATGTGCGCGTCGGTCAGCCGCACCCCGCTCTGGAAGCGGCAGCGCGGCAGGTGCAGGTCGCCCTCGGTGGTGACCCGGGCCGCCTCCAGCCGGGGCAGCGCGCAGTTCACCAGGCGCACGGTCGTGAAGCGGGCCTCGGGAAGCAGGACCTGGTCGTCGAAGCGGCAGCCGCGCATCTCCACGTACGGCGTGACCGTGCCGCCCGCCAGCTCCAGCGTGCCGGTGATCCGCACACCGGCCAGCTTCAGCGCGGACACCCGCCCCGCGAGCGCGGGCGGCCCGTCCAGCAGCAGCCAGCAGACGATGCGCGCCCTGACGCTCCGCTCCGGGCCCCAGGGATGCCCGCCGTGCGGATCGTCCACCACCGCGTCGCCGCTGCTCAGGTCGTACGCACTGCCGTTGCGGAAGGCCTGCCACATACCGGCCTCGGCCGCGGTCAGGCCCTCCGGCAGATCTCCGGCGTCGCTGCCGGCCCCGTCGGTCACCGCTCTTTCCCTCTTCCCCGCCACTCACAAGTCGTCCGCCTCGTACACCCGTTCATGCCCGCTGAGTGACGCCCGGCACACTAGACGTGAAGGTGATCTTCCGCGTTCCGGCCAGGTTCTGTATCAGCCATTGATACGCGCGGACGGCTGCGGACGCGGGTCTGAGAGAATTGAGTACGTGATCTCCCGAATCGATCTGCGCGGCGACGCCCTCCCCGAGGGCCCCGCCCTGCGCGACCTGCTGCCCCGAGCCGACTTCGACGTTCAGGCCGCCCTGGAGAAGGTGCGTCCGATCTGCGAGGCCGTGCATCATCGTGGCGACGCGGCGCTGATCGACTTCGCCGAGAAGTTCGACGGAGTACGGCTGGAATCCGTCCGCGTCCCGGCCCGGGCGCTGACCGAGGCGCTCGAGGCCCTCGACCCGGCCGTGCGCGCCGCCCTGGAGGAGTCCATCCGCCGGGCCCGCCTGGTCCACCGCGAACAGCGCCGTACGGCGCACACCACCCAGGTCGTGCCGGGCGGCTCCGTGACCGAGAAGTGGGTGCCGGTCGAGCGCGTCGGGCTGTACGCGCCCGGCGGCCGGTCCGTCTACCCCTCGTCCGTGATCATGAACGTGGTCCCGGCCCAGGAGGCCGGAGTCGAGTCGATCGCGCTCGCCTCCCCGGCGCAGGCGGAGTTCGGCGGACTGCCGCACCCGACGATCCTCGCCGCGTGCGCGCTGCTCGGCGTGGACGAGGTCTACGCGGCCGGTGGCGCCACCGCCGTCGCGATGTTCGCGTACGGCACCGAGTCCTGCGCGCCCGCCAACATGGTCACCGGCCCCGGCAACATCTGGGTGGCCGCGGCCAAGCGCTACTTCACCGGGAAGATCGGCATCGACACCGAGGCCGGTCCCACCGAGATCGCGATCCTCGCCGACGACACCGCCGACCCGGCGCACGTCGCCTCGGACCTGATCAGCCAGGCCGAGCACGACCCGCTCGCGGCGGCCGTGCTGGTCACCGACTCCACCGAGCTGGCCGACGCGGTGGAGAAGGAGCTGGAGCCGCAGGTGGCGGCCACCAAGCACATCGAGGACCGCATCCGCCCGGCCCTGGCCGGCAAGCAGTCCGCGATCGTCCTCGTGGACGGCGTCGAGGAGGGCCTGCGGGTGGTCGACGCGTACGGCGCCGAGCACCTGGAGATCCAGACCGCCGACGCCACCGCGGTCGCCGACCGGGTGAAGAACGCCGGCGCGATCTTCATCGGCCCCTGGGCGCCCGTATCGCTCGGCGACTACGCGGCCGGGTCCAACCACGTCCTGCCCACCGGCGGCTGCGCCTGCCACTCCTCCGGCCTGTCCGTCCAGTCCTTCCTGCGCGGCATCCACATCGTCGACTACACGCGGGACGCGCTGGCGGAGGTCGCGCACCACGTGGTCACGCTGGCGGAGGCGGAGGACCTGCCCGCGCACGGCGCGGCGATCAAGGCGAGGTTCGGCTGGAAGGTACCGACGAGCAAGTGACCGGCATCGACGATCTGCCCGTACGGGACGAGCTGCGCGGCAAGTCCCCCTACGGCGCGCCCCAGTTGGACGTACCCGTACGGCTGAACACCAATGAGAACCCCTACCCGCTGCCCGAGCCGCTGGTCGAGCGGATCGTGGAGCGGGTCCGGGAGGCCGCCCGCGACCTGAACCGCTACCCCGACCGGGACGCGGTCCAGCTCCGCACCGAGCTGGCCAAGTACCTGACGAACACCGGCAAGCACCCGCTCGGCATCGAGAACGTCTGGGCGGCCAACGGCTCCAACGAGGTCATCCAGCAACTGCTGCAGACCTTCGGCGGACCGGGCCGCACGGCCATGGGCTTCGAGCCGTCGTACTCGATGCACGCGCTCATCGCGCGCGGCACGGGCACCGGCTGGATCTCCGGGCCCCGCGGCGAGGACTTCGGGATCGACCTCGCCGCCGCCCGGCGCGCCATCGCCGAGCACCGGCCCGACGTCGTCTTCGTCACCACCCCCAACAACCCCACCGGCAACGCCGTGCCGCCCGAGACGGTCCTCGGGCTGTACGAGGCGGCCCAGGCGGCCAAGCCGTCCATGGTGGTCGTGGACGAGGCCTACATCGAGTTCAGCCACGGCGAGTCGCTGCTGCCGCTGCTGGCGGGCCGGCCCCACCTGGTCGTCTCGCGCACCATGTCGAAGGCGTTCGGCGCGGCCGGACTGCGCCTCGGCTACCTCGCCGCCGACCCGGCGGTCGTGGACGCCGTACAGCTCGTCCGGCTGCCGTACCACCTCTCGGCGATCACCCAGGCGACCGCCCTGGCCGCCCTGGAGCACACCGACACCCTGCTGGGCTACGTCGAGCAGCTCAAGTCCGAGCGGGACCGGCTGGTCGCCGAGCTGCGCACGATCGGCTTCGAGGTGATCGAGTCCGACGCGAACTTCGTGCAGTTCGGCCGGTTCGACAGCGCCCACGAGGCCTGGCGGCGGATCCTCGACCGGGGCGTACTGGTCCGGGACAACGGCGTACCGGGGTGGCTGCGGGTGTCCGCCGGCACCCCGGAGGAGAACGACGCGTTTCTCGACGCGGTCCGTGAGTTGAAGAAGGAGCCCCAGTCATGAGCCGCGTCGGACGCGTGGAGCGCACCACCAAGGAGACCTCGGTACTGGTCGAGATCGACCTCGACGGCACCGGCAGGACCGACATCGCCACGGGCGTCGGCTTCTACGACCACATGCTCGACCAGCTCGGCCGGCACGGTCTGTTCGACCTGACCGTGAAGACCGACGGCGACCTGCACATCGACTCCCACCACACCATCGAGGACACCGCCCTCGCGCTCGGCGCCGCCTTCAGGCAGGCGCTCGGCGACAAGGTGGGCATCTACCGCTTCGGCAACTGCACGGTCCCGCTGGACGAGTCCCTCGCCCAGGTCACCGTCGACCTCTCCGGCCGCCCCTACCTCGTGCACACCGAGCCCGAGAACATGGCGCCGATGATCGGCGAGTACGACACCACGATGACCCGGCACATCCTGGAGTCCTTCGTCGCCCAGGCGCAGATCGCCCTGCACGTGCACGTGCCCTACGGCCGCAACGCGCACCACATCGTGGAGTGCCAGTTCAAGGCGCTCGCCCGGGCGCTCCGCTACGCCTCCGAGCGCGACCCGCGCGCGGCCGGCATCCTCCCGTCGACGAAGGGCGCGCTGTAACCCCATGACCGGTCTGTCCACCGTCCTGATCGTCGTCGGCCTCTTCCTGGTCGGCGGCATCATCTCCTTCGCCAAGCAGAAGATGCCCACCAGCCTCATCGTGCTGCTCTCGATCGGCGCCGCGATGTGCCTGGTCGCCGGCGTCATGCGGCTGGAGGTCTGGAATTGAGCGCCAAGAAGGTCGTCGTCTTCGACTACGGCTTCGGCAACGTCCGCTCCGCCGAGCGGGCCCTCGCGCGCGTGGGGGCCGACGTCGAGATCACCCGCGACTTCGACAAGGCCATGAACGCCGACGGCCTGCTGGTGCCGGGCGTCGGCGCGTTCGCCGCCTGCATGCAGGGCCTGCGCGCGGCCCGCGGTGACTGGGTCGTCGACCGCCGGCTGTCCGGCGGCCGGCCGGTGATGGGCATCTGCGTCGGCATGCAGATCCTCTTCGCGCGCGGCATCGAGCACGGCGTGGAGGCCGAGGGCCTCGACGAGTGGCCCGGCACGGTCGCGCCGCTCGAGGCCGACGTCGTGCCCCACATGGGCTGGAACACCGTGGACGCCCCGGAGGACTCCGAGCTGTTCGCCGGCCTCGACAAGGACGCCCGCTTCTACTTCGTGCACTCCTACGCCGTCCACGACTGGGCGCTGGAGACGAACAACCCGCTGATCGCGGCCCCCAGGGTCACCTGGTCCACGCACGGCCGGCCCTTCGTCGCGGCCGTGGAGAACGGCGCCCTGTGGGCCACCCAGTTCCACCCCGAGAAGTCCGGCGACGCCGGTGCCCAGCTCCTCACCAACTGGATCGGAACCCTGTAGACCATGGCCAAGCTCGAACTCCTCCCCGCCGTCGACGTCCGCGACGGCCAGGCCGTACGCCTCGTGCACGGCGAGTCCGGGACCGAGACCTCCTACGGCTCCCCGCTGGAGGCCGCCCTCGCCTGGCAGCGCTCCGGCGCCGAGTGGCTGCACCTGGTCGACCTCGACGCCGCCTTCGGCACCGGCGACAACCGCGACCTGATCGCCGAGGTCGCCAGGGCGATGGACATCAAGGTGGAGCTGTCCGGCGGCATCCGCGACGACGACACGCTCGCCGCGGCCCTCGCCACCGGCTGCACCCGCGTCAACCTCGGCACGGCCGCGCTGGAGACCCCGGAGTGGGTCGCCAAGGTCATCGCCGAGCACGGCGACAAGATCGCGGTCGGTCTGGACGTGCGCGGCACGACCCTGCGCGGCCGCGGCTGGACCCGGGACGGCGGCGACCTCTACGAGACGCTGGCGCGCCTCGACAAGGAGGGCTGCGCCCGCTACGTCGTCACCGACATCGCCAAGGACGGCACCCTGCAGGGCCCCAACCTGGAGCTGCTGAGGAACGTCTGCGCCGCCACCGACCGGCCGGTCGTGGCCTCCGGCGGCGTGTCGTCCCTGGACGACCTCCGGGCCATCGCCGAGCTGGTACCCCTCGGTGTCGAGGGCTCCATCGTCGGGAAGGCCCTGTACGCGAAGGCGTTCACCCTGGAAGAGGCACTGGAGGCAGTGGCGTCATGACATCCGAGACCGTGCGGCGCGTGCAGAGCGGAAGTCCCTGGGAAGAGAGTTTCGGGTTCGCGCGCGCGGTCGCGGCGGGTGACCGGGTGCTGGTGGCCGGCACGACGTCCTTCAAGGGCACCGTGCTGTACGGGGAGGGCGACCCCTACGAACAGGCCAAGGTGGCCTTCACCAGCGCCCTCGAGGCGATCGGTGAGTTCGGCCTCGACGCCGGGTCCGTGCTGCGCACCCGGATGTACCTGACCCATGTGCGGGACGTGGACGCGGCGGGCCGCGCCCACAAGGAGATCTTCGACTCCGTCCGCCCGGCCTCGACCCTGCTGGTCGTGGAGGGCTTCGTCGACCCGCGCATCCTGGTCGAAGTGGAACTAGAGGCATTCAGAGGAGCCGTGACCTCATGACCCTGGCGGTCCGAGTCATCCCCTGCCTGGACGTGGACAACGGCCGGGTCGTCAAGGGCGTCAACTTCCAGAACCTGCGCGACGCGGGTGACCCCGTCGAGATGGCCAAGGTGTACGACGCCGAGGGCGCCGACGAGCTGACGTTCCTGGACATCACCGCGTCCTCCGGCGACCGGGAGACCACCTACGACGTGGTGCGCCGCACCGCCGAGCAGGTGTTCATCCCGCTGACCGTCGGCGGCGGTGTCCGCACCGCCGAGGACGTGGACCGGCTGCTGCGGGCCGGCGCGGACAAGGTGGGCGTGAACACCGCGGCCATCGCCCGGCCCGAGCTGATCCGGGAGATCGCCGAGCGGTTCGGCCGGCAGGTCCTGGTGCTGTCGGTGGACGCGCGCCGCACCGAGGGCGGCGCCTTCGAGGTGACGACGCACGGCGGCCGCAGGGGCACCGGCATCGACGCCGTCGAGTGGGCCCACCGCGCGGCCGAGCTGGGCGCGGGGGAGATCCTGCTCAACTCCATGGACGCGGACGGCACCAAGGACGGCTACGACCTGGAGATGATCGCGGCCGTCCGCAAGCACGTCACCGTCCCGGTGATCGCCTCCGGCGGCGCCGGGCGGCTGACGGACTTCCCGCCGGCCGTCGACGCGGGCGCGGACGCGGTTCTCGCCGCCTCCGTCTTCCACTTCGGGGACCTGCGCATCGGCGAGGTCAAGCAGACCCTGCGGGAGGCGGGCCACCCCGTGCGGTGACGCCTTCCCGAGCCCTCGGCCCCGGCCGCCCGACAAGGCGGCCGGGGCCTTCTCATGACCGGGCCCCCTCGATGAGGAAGATACGAAAGGAAAGTTGCGCAACATTCATTGCGCAACTTTTCTTTCGCATCTAGAGTCGGAGACATGACAGCCAAGGGGAGCCGTCCCATCACGGACGTGGGCACGCTGAAGGCGCTGGCGCACCCGCTGCGGATGAAGCTGTACCGAGCCCTGTGTGTGGCCGACAAGGCGACCGCCTCGCACCTCGCCGACCAGGTCGACGAGGCCGTCTCGCTGGTCAGCTACCACCTGCGCAAGCTCGCCGAGCACGGCCTCATCGAGGAGGCCCGGCCGCAGAGCGCGGACGGGCGGGAACGCTGGTGGCAGCCCTCCTCCGAGGGCCTGAGCATCCGTGACAAGGACTTCCGGGACGCCCCCGAGACCGCGGCCGCGCACCTGGCGGCGACCCGGCTCTTCCACGACCAGCGCACCGACCTCTACCGCCGCTACCTCGACGAACGGCCGACGTGGAGCGCCGAGTGGAACACGGCGGCGGGCGACAGCGAGTCCCTGCTCCGCCTCACCGCCCCCGAACTGCGCGCACTGCAGGACGAACTGCTCGCGCTGATCCGCAGGTACGACGAGTCGGGCCGGTCCGCCGAAGCCGACGGCGAGACCGAAGGGCGCGAGCACGTCGCGCTGCACGTGTACGGATTCCCGTTCCGCGTCTGAGAAGGGCCCCCGCCGTGACCGACACCCTCATACCCCCGGCCTCCGTCACCGAGGACCGCCCCGCCCACCGCGACCCCAACGTGCTGCGCTGGCTCGGCGCCTACACCGCCTCCATGCTCGGCGACAGCGTCTACTACATCGCCCTGTCCTGGGCCGCCGTCCAGGCCGGCACCCCCGCGCAGGCCGGTGTCGTCATGTCCGTCAGCGCGCTGCCGAGGGCCGTGCTGATGCTCGGCGGGGGAGTGCTCGCCGACCGGCTCGGCCCGCGCCGCGTCGTCATCGGCAGCGACGCCGTGCGCTGCGCGGCCGTCCTCGCGGTGGCCGCCCTGCTGTTCCTCACCGGCCCCGGACTGTGGCCGCTCGCCCTGCTGGCCCTGCTCTTCGGCACCGTCGACGCCGTGTTCATGCCCGCCGTCGGCGCCCTCCCGGCCCGGATCACCGGCAGGGGACAGCTCGCCCGCGTACAGGGCATGCGCGGCCTCGCCATCCGCTGCGCGGGCGTGGCCGGCGCCCCGCTCGGCGGACTCGGCGTGGCCCTGGGCGGCGCCTCGGCGGCCTTCGCCCTCGCCGGACTGCTGATCGCCGTCTCCGTACCGCTGCTGATCTCCGTGCGCCTGCGCCCCCTGCCCGGCGACGACACCCCCGCCCCCGCGCGCACCACCGCCTGGGCCGACCTGGTGGCCGGCCTGCGCTACATCCGCGGCCACCGCGTCCTCGCCCCGCTCATGCTCGCCATCGCCCTCGGCGACTTCGGCTTCGTCGGCCCGCTCAACGTCGGCCTGACCCTGCTCGCCGACCGGCGCGGCTGGGGCGCCGCCGGCATGGGCTGGGTGCTCGCCGGATTCGGCGCCGGGGCGGGCGCCGCCTCACTGCTGCTCGCCGTCCGCGGCCGGGTCCCGCGCGCCGGGCTGGTCGCCGCCTGGGCGATCCTCGCCGGCTCGGTCGCCATCGGCACCCTGGCCTACGTGCCCCAGCTCGTCGGGGCCGTCGGCGTCGCCCTGCTGATCGGGCTGCTCGCCGGGCTCAGCGGGGTGCTGTGCGGGGCCATGCTGCAGACGTTGACCGACCCCGCCTACCTCGGCCGGGTCACCGCCGTCGCCAGTGTGGTCAGCCTGGGCCTGGCCCCGCTGAGCATGCCGTTCGCGGCCGCCGCCATCGGGGCCTTCGGTCTCGGCCCGGTGTTCGTGACCAGCGCCGCCGTGTGCGGGCTCGGCGGAGTGGTCGCCCTGTGCGTCTCCGGGCTGCGCCGCGCGGAACTCCCCCGCTGACGCTCACACCCGCCGCTGGGTGAGCTGCACCAGGTTGCCGACCGAGTCGTCGAGCACCGCCGCGAGCACCGGGCCCTGCACCTGCGGCGGATGCGGGAACCGCACACCCAGCCCGCGCAGCCGCTCGTACTCCGCCGGCAGGTCGTCCACGGAGAACACGATGCACGGGATCCCCGCCTCGTACAGCGCCGTGCGGTACGGCTCCGCGATCGGGCCCTGCCCGGGCTCCAGCAGCAACTGGAGATCCGGCTGGGCCCCCTCGCGCGCCCCCACCGTGACGAACGGCGTGCCGCCGCCCGGATCCATGTGCAGCCGGGTCTCGAACCCCAGGACCTCCGTGTAGAAGGCGTGCGCCCTCGCCACGTCGTCCACGAACACACTGGTCATCGCGACCTTGATCATGCGGCGCCTCCCGGATGCCCGGTCTCGGAAATCCCGGTCTCGGATGCCCCGTCGCGGACGGCCCGGGTTCAGAAGCCCAGTTGCTTCGACTCGTGCAGGGTGGCGATCGCGTTCTCGTCGCCGTCCAGCTCCACCTTCGCCTCGTTCTGCCGGCCGAAGGCGAACATCAGCAGTTCCGAAGGCTCACCCGTCACCGTCACCACCGGAGTGCCCCGGTGCGCCACCGACGTCTGGCCGTCCGGGCGGCGCAGCACCAGACCGGTCGGCACCCCCCGGCCCAGCAGCCGGGCGGTGCGCTCCAGACGCGACCACAGCGCGTCCTGGAACACCGCGTCCAGCTCGCGCGGGCCCCAGTCCGGCTGGGCCCGGCGGACGTCCTCGGTGTGCACGTAGAACTCGACCGTGTTGGCGGCCTCGTCGATCTGCTTGAGCTGGAACGGGGAGAAGCGCGGCGGACCGGTCCTGATGAGCTGGATCAGCTCCTCGTACGGCTTCGCCGCGTACTCCGCCAGCACCTTCTCCAGACGGGAGGCCAGCGGCTTGATCAGCGCGCCCCCCGCCGCGTCCGGGCGGCGCTCGCGCACCACCACGTGCGCGGCCAGGTCACGGGTCCGCCAGCCCTCGCAGAGGGTCGGGGCGTCCGGTCCGACGGTTTCCAAGAGGTCGGCGAGCAGGAGCCGTTCACGCTTGGCGAAGGTCGACATGGAGTCAGCCTACGACTCCGTAACCGGTCCGCCCACCCGTCCCCCCGCCACCCGGGCCCGTCTCAGCCGCCGCCCGCCGACTGCCCATCCCCTGGACAGAAACCCGGAACCGTCCCGCCCACGCGGCACAATGGCACCCATGACCAGCACTCTCGACCCCGAGATCGCCGCGCGCCTGAAGCGCAGCGCCGACGGACTCCTCCCGGCCATCGCCCAGCAGTACGACACCGGCGAGGTGCTCATGCTCGGCTGGATGGACGACGAGGCGCTGCACCGCACGCTGACCACCGGCCGCTGCACCTACTGGTCGCGCAGCCGCCAGGAGTACTGGGTCAAGGGAGACACCTCCGGCCACGTCCAGCGGGTCAAGTCGGTCGCCCTGGACTGCGACGCCGACACCGTGCTGGTCAAGGTCGACCAGGTCGGCGCCGCCTGCCACACCGGCGCCCGCACCTGCTTCGACGAGGACGTCCTGCTCCAGGACGACCCCGGCGCGAGCGCCCGGCGGGCCCGCCCGGCCACCGCTGATCAGTAAGGTCTGCCGCCATGGACCTCGAGACCTTCCGCAAGCTCGCCACCGACCGGCGTGTCATCCCGGTCACCCGCAAGCTCCTCGCCGACGGCGACACCCCGGTCGCGCTCTACCGCAAACTCGCCGCCGAACGCCCCGGCACTTTCCTGCTGGAGTCCGCGGAGAACGGGCGCTCCTGGTCCCGGTACTCCTTCGTCGGCGTGCGGTCCGCCGCCACCCTCACCACCCGTGACGGCCAGGCGCACTGGCTCGGCACCCCGCCCGTCGGCGTCCCCGCCGAAGGTGACCCGCTCGCCGCCCTGCGCGCCACCGTCCAGACCCTGCACACCCCGCGCCAGGAGGGCATGCCGCCCTTCACCGGCGGCATGGTCGGCTACCTCGGCTACGACATCGTCCGCCGCCTGGAGAAGATCGGCCCCGGCGAGCGCGACGACCTCGGGCTGCCCGAGCTGACCATGCTCCTCACCAGCGACCTCGCCGTCATGGACCACTGGGAGGGCTCGGTCCTGCTGATCGCCAACGCGATCAACCACAACGACCTCGAGACCGGCGTGGACGAGGCGTACGCCGACGCCGTGGCCCGCCTCGACGCCATGGAGGCCGACCTCGGCCGCGCGGTCGCCCAGCCCCCGGCCGTGCTGCCGCCTTCCGAGCTGCCCGAGTACACCGCCCGCTGGGGCGGCCCCGACTTCAGGCGGGCCGTCGAGGACGTCAAGGAGCGCATCCGCGCGGGCGAGGCCTTCCAGGTCGTGCCCTCGCAGCGCTTCGAGACCCCGTGCACGGCGAGCGCGCTGGACGTCTACCGGGTCCTGCGGGCCACCAACCCCTCGCCGTACATGTACCTGTTCCGCTTCGACGGGTTCGACGTCGTCGGCTCGTCCCCCGAGGCGCTGGTCAAGGTCGAGGACGGGCGCGCGATGGTCCACCCCATCGCCGGCACCCGGCACCGCGGCGCCACCCCGCAGGAGGACCAGGCCCTCGCCGACGAGCTGCTCGCCGACCCCAAGGAACGCGCCGAGCACCTGATGCTGGTCGACCTCGGCCGCAACGACCTCGGCCGGGTCTGCGAGCCCGGCTCGGTGGAGGTCGTCGACTTCATGTCCATCGAGCGCTACTCGCACGTCATGCACATCGTCTCCACCGTCACCGGCCGGGTCGCCGAGGGCCGTACCGCCTTCGACGTACTGACCGCCTGCTTCCCGGCGGGCACCCTCTCCGGCGCCCCCAAACCCCGCGCCATGCAGATCATCGACGAGCTCGAACCGTCCCGGCGCGGCCTCTACGGCGGCTGCGTCGGCTATCTCGACTTCGCCGGCGACTCCGACACCGCGATCGCCATCCGCACGGCTCTGCTCCGCGACGGCACCGCCCACGTCCAGGCCGGGGCCGGCATCGTCGCCGACTCCGACCCGGCCGCCGAGGACCAGGAGTGCCGCAACAAGGCCGCCGCGGTGCTGCGGGCGGTGCACACGGCCAACCGGCTGGGCGGCTGGAACGCCCCTGCCGAACCCCGGGTGACGCTTCACCCGGGGTCCAGGCGATAGTGGAGTACGTGACTGCCGTACCTCACCCCCGTTCCGAAGCCGCCGCACCCAGCCGGTCCGGCCGGCGGAGCCTCGCCGTGGCCCTGTTGTGCGGCGCGCTCGGCGCGGCCGTGACCCTGCTCGCGACCCGGCAGCGCTGGTCGGAGGGGACCGCCACGGTGGCCGGCGGCGCCTTCCCGCTGACCGCCAGGGGCAGCGACGTCACGGGCGTCCCCGCGGCCCTCGCCATAGTGGGCCTGGCCGCGCTCGTCGCCGTCTTCGCCGTCCGCCGGGCCGGCCGCGTCGCCGTCGCCGCGCTGCTCGCGCTCAGCGGCGCCGGCATCGTCGCCGCCGCGTTCGCCGGGGCCTCCGACAGCTCCGCGCTGGACGAGGAGGCCGCCCGGACCACCGGCGACACCTCGGCCGCGGTCACCGCCCTCTCGCACACCGGCTGGCCCTACGTCGCCGCCGCCGGTGGCGTCCTGATCCTGCTCGCCGGCCTGCTCGCGCTGCGCTACGGCGCCCTGTGGCCCGCCATGTCCGGCCGCTACGAGCGCGGCTCGGACCGCCCGCGCCGCAAGGCCCGGCCGGCCGACCCGGAGCGCCCCGAGGAGATCTGGAAGGCCCTGGACCGCGGCGAGGATCCCACCGGCGCCTGAGGGCCGCCCCCGCGCCCCGCCGGATGTGGCGAACCAGACGCCACCCCCGCGTCCGGCACGCGCGTGCGTACGGGACAATGGACGAAGAGCGCCCGGCTCGGACGGTGACGCGCTCGGAACCGTACGGACACGTACTTCGACACGTACAAGCAACGAGGAGCAAGTCATGGCGGGCAGCAGCCACGGTCACACCCCGGCCGCCTGGACCGGCGTCACCATCGCCTTCATCGGTTTCTGCGTCGCGGGTGCCTTCATGGTGATGGCCCAGCCGGTCGGCTTCTGGGCGGGCATGGTGATCGTGCTCCTCGGCGGCGTCGTCGGTGTCGCCATGCGCGCCATGGGCCTCGGCCAGCAGAAGCGCGCCCAGGGCGCCTCGCACAGCGGCCACGTCCCGGCCCGGGAGCCGGCCGGCGTCGAGGGCTGAGCCCCACCGCAGCGCATCCCGCGAGGGGCGGCCCCACCACATCCGGTGGGGCCGCCCCTCGCGCGCGTGCCGCGGGCGTGCGGGGCAGAATGCCGACGTGAACCCCGACAGCGGCACCGCCCCGCGCACCACCCCCACCACCCCCTGGAACCGGCTAGCCGTCCCGGCCGGTGTCCTCGCGGCCGTCGCCGGGGCCTTCGCGTACGTCGGCACCGTCGACCCCAACGAACCCGGCCACTACCCGGTGTGCCCGCTCTACGGCCTGACCGGCCTGTACTGCCCCGGCTGCGGCGGACTGCGCAGCGCCCATGCCTTCGTCCACGGCGACCTCCTCACCGCCCTGCACGACAACGCGGCGGGGGTGGCCGCCTACCTGGGCTTCGCGGTGCTGTGGACCGTCTGGGTGGTGCGCGCGGTACGCGGCCGGGCGGTGCGGTTCGAACCGGGAGGTGCCCTGATGTGGTCCGTCGGCGCGCTGCTGCTGGTGTTCACGGTTGTCCGGAACCTGCCGTTCGGCGGCTGGCTGCATCCGTGATCGAACGGTGAACGTCCAGGTGATGGGACCGGCGTCCACCGGATGCGAGGCCTCGGCCGTCCTCCGGATACCATCGCAGTGACCGCAGGTTTCGGAACCTGAAGGAACGACCGTCTGAAAGGGGGCCGCTCGCGTGAGTGTGCTCGACGAGATCATCGACGGAGTCCGTGCCGACCTCGCGGAGCGGCAGGCGCGCGTCAGCCTCGACGAGCTCAAGGAGCGCGCGGCGAAGGCCCGCCCCGCCAAGGACGGCGTGGCCGCGCTCAAGGGCGACGGCGTCAAGGTCATCTGTGAGGTCAAGCGCTCCAGCCCCTCCAAGGGCGCGCTGGCCGCGATCGCCGACCCGGCCGGGCTCGCGGCGGACTACGAGGCGGGCGGCGCCGCCGTCATCTCGGTCCTCACCGAACAGCGCCGTTTCGGCGGCTCGCTGGCCGACCTGGAGGCGGTCCGCGCGCGCGTGGACATCCCCGTCCTGCGCAAGGACTTCATCGTCACGTCGTACCAGCTCTGGGAGGCCCGCGCGTACGGCGCCGACCTCGCGCTGCTGATCGTCGCCGCCCTGGACCAGTCGGCCCTGGAGTCGCTGATCGAGCGCGCCGTCTCCATCGGCCTCACCCCGCTCGTCGAGGTGCACGACGAGGACGAGGTCGAGCGGGCGGTGGACGCGGGTGCCCGGATCATCGGCGTCAACGCGCGCAACCTGAAGACCCTGCGGGTCGACCGCGGCACGTTCGAGCGGGTCGCCCCGGAGATCCCCGACCACCTCGTCAAGGTCGCCGAGTCCGGAGTGCGCGGGCCGCACGACCTGATCGCCTACGCCAACGCCGGCGCCGACGCGGTGCTGGTCGGCGAGTCCCTGGTCACCGGGCGCGACCCGAAGGCCGCCGTGTCCGACCTGGTCGCCGCCGGCGAACACCCCGCGCTCCGGCACGGGCGGGGCTGACCTCCGGCTAAGCTGGCCCCGATGACGCTTCCGATCACCCCGCCGACGCGGGACACCTATGCCCGCCTCGCCCGCGGCTGCCGGCCCCGAGGCTGCCGTGCCCCCGCGCGACGGGTGCACGGGCGGCGGGTCCGCTATGTGATCGGTGACGAGCCCGGTCAGGTGAACGGCATGCGATGGCGTCACTCCGCGTGCGCGTCACCCGCGGTGAGCTGAGCCCGTCTCCTTGTGAACGCCGGTCCACCCGCGACCAGGTCTCTCCCGGCCGCCCAGGGGCCCCGCCCCCGGACCCCCGGTCCTCACCCACCCACCACCCGACCCGGGTGCTGTGGGAGACACCGCTGAGGGCAGCGCACGCGTACTCGTACCCCAA
Organism: Streptomyces sp. NPDC005706; assembly: GCF_040631045.1. Lineage (NCBI taxonomy): Bacteria > Bacillati > Actinomycetota > Actinomycetes > Kitasatosporales > Streptomycetaceae > Streptomyces > Streptomyces sp. NPDC005706. The sequence continues at coordinate 109,303 of NZ_JBEXYS010000009.1, forward strand.
GTCCAGCCACCCGGGGCACCGCCCCTGCGAGGTATCCGTATGCCCAGCGAGTTCTTCATTCCCGATCCCACCGGCCAGGTGCCCAGCGCCGAGGGCTACTTCGGGGCGTTCGGCGGCAAGTTCATCCCGGAGGCGCTCGTCGCCGCCGTGGACGAGGTCGCCGTCGAGTACGACAAGGCCAAGTCCGACCCCGAGTTCGCCCGTGAGCTCGACGACCTGCTGGTGAACTACACCGGCCGGCCCAGCGCGCTGACCGAGGTGCCGCGGTTCGCCGAACACGCCGGTGGTGCCCGTGTCTTCCTCAAGCGGGAGGACCTGAACCACACCGGCTCCCACAAGATCAACAACGTGCTCGGGCAGGCCCTGCTCACCAAGCGCATGGGCAAGACCCGCGTCATCGCCGAGACCGGCGCCGGCCAGCACGGTGTCGCCACCGCCACCGCCTGCGCCCTCTTCGGCCTCGACTGCACCATCTACATGGGCGAGGTCGACACCCAGCGGCAGGCCCTCAACGTCGCCCGCATGCGCATGCTCGGCGCCGAGGTCGTGGCCGTGAAGTCCGGCAGCCGCACCCTGAAGGACGCCATCAACGAGGCGTTCCGGGACTGGGTCGCCAACGTCGACCGCACCCACTACCTGTTCGGCACCGTGGCCGGCCCGCACCCCTTCCCGGCCATGGTCCGGGACTTCCACCGGGTCATCGGCGTGGAGGCGCGGCGGCAGCTCCTGGAGCGCGCCGGGCGGCTGCCCGACGCCGCGGTCGCCTGCGTCGGCGGCGGCTCCAACGCCATCGGCCTCTTCCACGCCTTCATCCCCGACGAGGGCGTCCGGCTCATCGGCTGCGAGCCCGCCGGACACGGCATCGAGACCGGCGAGCACGCGGCCACCCTCACCGCCGGCGAGCCCGGCATCCTGCACGGCTCCAGGTCGTACGTCCTCCAGGACGACGAGGGCCAGATCACCGAGCCGTACTCCATCTCGGCCGGTCTGGACTACCCGGGCATCGGCCCCGAGCACTCCTACCTCAAGGACTCCGGCCGCGGCGAGTACCGCGCGGTCACCGACGACGCGGCCATGCAGGCCCTGCGCCTGCTGTCGCGCACCGAGGGCATCATCCCGGCCATCGAGAGCGCCCACGCCCTCGCCGGCGCCCTGGAGGTCGGCAGGGAGCTGGGCCCGGACGGGCTGATCGTGGTCAACCTGTCCGGCCGCGGCGACAAGGACATGGACACCGCGGCGCGCTACTTCGGCCTCTACGACACCGACGCCGAGGTGGCCGCCAACGAAGCCGACACCGCCGAGATCGAGGGGGACGCCAAGTGAGCGGCAATATCCGGCTGTTGACGGACACCCTCGCCGCCGCGAAGGCGGAGGGCCGGTCCGCGCTCATCGCCTACCTCCCGGCCGGGTTCCCGACCGTGGACGGCGGCATCGAGGCGATCAGGGCCGCGTTCGACGGCGGCGCGGACGTCGTGGAGGTGGGCCTGCCGCACAGCGACCCCGTCCTCGACGGCCCCGTCATCCAGACCGCCGACGACATCGCCCTGCGCGGCGGGGTCAGGATCGCCGACGTCATGCGCACGGTCAGGGAGGCCCACGAGGCCACCGGCAAGCCCGTGCTCGTGATGACGTACTGGAACCCCATCGACCGCTACGGCGTCGAGCGCTTCACCGCCGAGCTGGCCGAGGCGGGCGGCGCGGGCTGCATCCTGCCCGACCTGCCGGTCCAGGAGTCGGCCCTGTGGCGGGAGCACGCCGAGAAGCACGGCCTCGCCACCGTCTTCGTCGTCGCCCCCAGCAGCAAGGACGAGCGGCTGGCGCGGATCACCGAGGCGGGCAGCGGCTTCGTCTACGCGGCCTCGCTGATGGGCGTCACCGGCACCCGCGCGTCCGTCGGCGCGCAGGCGCAGAACCTGGTGGAGCGCACCCGGGCCACGGGCACCGGACTGCCGGTGTGCGTGGGGCTCGGCGTCTCCGACGCGGCCCAGGCCGCCGAGGTCGCCGGGTTCGCCGACGGAGTCATCGTCGGCTCGGCGTTCGTCAAGCGGATGCTGGACGCCCCCGACCACGCCGCCGGCCTCGCGGCGGTGCGCGAGCTCGCCGGTGATCTGGCCAAGGGCGTGCGCGGGCAGGCATAAGCGCCCATAGGTGGCGTCAGTCGTTCACAACGGAAGAATCGGTCACTCGAACGAGTGGACCTCGGGTCGGGGAGGCGCGCTGCGCCTCCCCGGTTCGTTCTGGGGGTGTGAGCGAGAAGAACCGTGACGGAAAGCGCACCGCCCGTGAGCGGATTGCGGCCGAGCGTGAGAAGCAGAGGACCGCGGACCGGCGTCGGCGCACGCTGATCGTGGGAGCGAGCGTCGTCTGCGTCCTGGGACTCGCGGCGGTGATCGGCGTGATCGCCGCCAACTCGGGCAAGGGCAAGAAGAGCAGCACCGCGTCGGGCCCGGTCGTGGTGCCCTCGGGCGCGCGGGGCCAGGACAGCCTCGCGATCCCGGTCGGCAAGGACGGCGCCAAGTCGACGCTCACCGTCTGGGAGGACTTCCGCTGCCCGGCCTGCATGTCCTTCGAGGCGCGGTACCGGCCGACGCTGCACGAGCTGACCGACGCGGGCAAGCTGAGAGTCGACTACCACCTGGTCCGGCTGATCGACGGCAACCTCCGCGGCACCGGTTCCCTGCGCGCGGCGAACGCCGCGGCCTGTGCCCAGGACGCCGGGAAGTTCCGTGACTACCACGACGTGCTGTACTCGAACCAGCCCCAGGAGACGGACGACGCGTTCGGGAACAACGGCAAGCTGATCCAGCTCGCCGGAAAGGTCAGCGGTCTCGACACCCCGGCGTTCCGCAAGTGCGTCAACAACGGCACCCACGACGGCTGGGTGAACAAGTCCCACCAGGCGTTCGAGGCCGGCCGCTACGGCAGCACGCCCACCGTCCTGCTGGACGGCAAGAACATCTACCAGGACCAGACGATGACCCCGGAGAAGCTGAAGCAGATGGTGGAACAGAAGAACCAGGGGTAAGCGTTTCTCACGTCCCCGTTATGGAGCCGTAGCCCGTCCGCTTGCCGTCCGCCCGGCCCGGCACGGTAGCGTCGACCCTGCCATGGAACTTGCCTACATCCCCAGCCCGTCGCACGGGGTGCGTTATCTCGGCCCCATCCCCCTGCGCGGCTACGCCTTCTGCATCATCATCGGCGTCTTCATCGCCGTCTGGCTCGGCAACAAGCGCTGGGTCGCCCGGGGCGGGCGGTCCGGCACGGTCGCCGACATCGCCGTATGGGCCGTGCCCTTCGGCCTGGTCGGCGGCCGCCTCTACCACGTGATCACGGACTACGAGCTGTACTTCAGCGAGGGCCGTGACTGGGTGGACGCCTTCAAGGTGTGGGAAGGCGGCCTGGGCATCTGGGGCGCGATCGCACTGGGCGCGCTCGGGGCGTGGATCGGCGCGCGGCGCCGGGGCATCCCGATGCCCGCCTACGCCGACGCCGTCGCACCCGGCATCGCCCTCGCGCAGGCCATGGGCCGCTGGGGCAACTGGTTCAACCAGGAACTGTACGGACGCGAGACGCACGTTCCCTGGGCGCTGCACATCACCTCCTCAGAGGGCGGCCGGGTGCCGGGTTACTACCACCCGACCTTCCTCTACGAGTCCCTGTGGTGCATCGGCGTCGCCGTCCTGGTCATCTGGGCCGACCGCCGCTTCAGGATGGGCCACGGCCGGGCCTTCGCCCTGTACGTCGCCGCGTACTGCGTGGGCCGCGCCTGGATCGAGTACATGCGCGTCGACGACGCCCACCACATCCTGGGACTGCGCCTCAACGACTGGACCGCGCTGATCGTGTTCCTGCTGGCGGTCACCTACATCGTGGTGTCGGCCAGGAAGCGGCCCGGGCGGGAAGCCGTGGTCGAGCCGGGCGTCTCGGACGGCGGGACCGTCGACCCCGAGGCCGCGGCCGAGGACAAGGCCACCGAGGACAAGGCCGCCGAGGACAAGGCCGGGAACGGCACCGTGGGCGAGGCGGCGGACGAGACGGGCGGCGGGACCGGGAGCAAGACCGAGGACCGGACCGGGGACGAGCCCGGGGACCTCGCCGGGCCGGACGCCGTGGCGGCGAAGGACGAGGCGGAGTCGGCGAAGAAGGGCTGACGGCCGCGGACATCGCACCGAAGGGCGCTTTCGGATCTCCGGAGCGCCCTTCGGCGTGTCCGACCGCGTGTGCCGCCGGACCGGGCGCGCTGTCACTCCCGGCGCGCCAGCGACAGCGTCCGCCGCGCGGCGGCCACCACCGCCGCGTCGACGAAGCGGCCGTCGGGCAGCGCCTGGGCGCCCTGGTCCGTCGCCGCCGCCTTGATGATCGTCTCCGCGTGCTCCAGCTCCGCCGGGGTCGGGAGGTAGGCCCGCTCGATCACCGGGAGCTGCCGCGGGTGGATCGCCGCGCGGCCCAGGAAGCCCAGGGCCCGGCCCCGGGCGCAGGAGGCGGCGAGGCCGTCCAGGTCGCGGATGTCGGGATGGACGGACTGGGGCGGCGGGGGGAGCCCGGCGGCCCGGGCGGCGACCACGACCCGGGAACGCGGCCAGTCGAGGCCCGTGTCGGCCCGTACACCCAGGTCGGCCCGTAGATCGGCCTCGCCGAGCGAGATGCCCCGCAGCGACGGGTGGGCGGCGGCGATGGCGTAGGCGTGCTCGATGGCGAGGGCCGACTCCAGCAGGGCGTACAGAGGGCGGGCGGTGGTCACGGCGGCCTGTCTGACCTGCCCGGCGCAGCTCACCTTCGGCAGCCGCAGCCCGGTCACGCCCGGCAGCGTGGCCAGGGCCGCGAGATCCGCGGCGGCCCAGGGGCCGTCCAGGGCGTTGACCCGGACGTGGACCGGGACCCGCTGCGGCTCGGCCAGCCGTTCGGCCGTGGCCGCCCGGGCGTACTCCTTGCGGTCGGGGGCGACCGCGTCCTCCAGGTCGATCACCACCACGTCGGCGCCCCGGGCCAGCGCCTTGGTCACGACGTGCGGGCGGTCGCCGGGGGCGTACAGCCAGGTCAGCGGGAACGGCGTCACAGGGCGCCCTCCTCGCGCAGGGCGCGCAGCTCCTCCGGGCCGAGGCCCAGCTCGGTGAGGACCGCGTCGGTGTCGGCGCCGTGCGGCCGGCCGGCCCAGCGGATCGCCCCGGGCGTGCCGGACAGCCGGAAGAGGACGTTCTGCATGCGCAGCGGGCCCAGCTCCGGATCCTCGACGGTGGTGACGGTGTCCAGGGCCTGGTACTGGGGGTCGGCCAGGACGTCCCGCACGTCCTGCACCGGGGCCACCGCCGCCTCCGCCTTCTCGAAGGCCGCGAGCACCTCGGCGCGGCCGCGGGCCGCGATCCAGCTCCCGACCGCCTCGTCCAGCACGTCGGCGTGCGCGGCCCGCCGCGCACCCGTGGCGAACCACGGCTCCTCGGTCAGCTCCGGGCGGCCCACCAGCCGCATCACCCGTTCCGCCACCGACTGCGCGGACGTGGAGACGGCGACCCAGGCGCCGTCGGCGGTGCGGTAGGTGTTGCGCGGGGCGTTGTTCGCGGACCGGTTGCCGGTGCGCTCCTGGACGTAGCCGAGCTGGTCGTACCAGGTGGGCTGCGGACCGAGGACCGCGAGGATCGGCTCGATGATCGCCATGTCCACGACCTGGCCCTGGCCGGTGCGGTCCCGGCCCGCCAGCGCCGTCAGCACCGCGTAGGCCGTGGCCAGTGCCGCGACCGAGTCGGCGAGACCGAAGGGCGGCAGCGTCGGCGGCGCGTCCGGTTCGCCGGTGAGCGCGGCGAAGCCGCTCATCGCCTCGGCGAGCGTGCCGAAGCCGGGGCGGTGCGCGTACGGGCCGAACTGGCCGAAGGCCGTGACCCGGGTGAGGACCAGCCGTGGATTGGCGGCGGACAGCTCCGGCCAGCCCAGGTCCCACTTCTCCAGGGTGCCGGGGCGGAAGTTCTCGATCACCACGTCGGCGGTGGCCGCAAGCCGCAGCAGGGTCGCGCGGCCACCGGGCCGGGACAGGTCGAGGGTGATCGCGCGCTTGTTGCGCCCGAGCACCTTCCACCACAGGCCGACACCGTGCTTCGCCGGGCCGTGGCCCCGGGACGGGTCGGGCCGCCCCGGATGCTCCACCTTGATCACATCGGCGCCGAAGTCGCCGAGCAGGGTGGCGGCCATGGGGCCGGCGAAGAGGGTGGCCAGGTCCAGGACCCGCAGGCCGTCGAGGGGCCGGGGGTGTTCGGGGCGCGTGTTCTCGGGGTGTGTGCTCATGCGTTGTACTGGGCCTCGATCTCCGGGCGGTACGGCATCGACGCCGACGCGCCTTCCCGCTGCACGGAAAGGGCCGCCGCGGCCGCCGCCCAGGACAGCGCCTCACGCACCGGTTTCTCCTCGGCGAGGGCCACCGCGAGCGCTCCCACGAAGGTGTCGCCCGCCCCGGTGGAGTCCACCGCCTTGACCTGCGGCGCCGGCACCACCAGCGGCTCGGTGCCCCGGGCCAGGTACAGGCAGCCGGTCGCGCCCAGTGTGACGACGACCTCGGGGATCAGCTCCATCAGGGCGGCGGCCGCCGCGCGGGGGTCGGTGCGGCCGGTGAGGGTGACGGCCTCGTACTCGTTGGCGACCAGCAGGTCGGTGGCCTCCAGCAGATCGGGGGGCAGCGGCTGGGCGGGGGAGGGGGTGAGCACCGTACGGACCCCGTGCCGTCGCGCCGCCTCCGCCCCCGAGACCACTGCGGCCAGCGGGATCTCCAGTTGCAGCAGCAGGGCGTCGGCGGAGGCGATGACACCCTCGTCGCCGGCGGCGAGGTGGTCGACGGTGCCGTTCGCGCCGGGGATGACGACGATGGAGTTGCCGCCCTCGTCGTCCACCACGATGTGCGCGGTGCCGGACGGGCCCTCCACCGTGCGCAGGAAGTCGGTGTCCGCGCCCGAGTGTTCGAGGGTGTCGCGCAGGCGGACACCGAAGGCGTCGTTGCCGACCGCGCCGATCATCGAGACCGTGGCTCCGGCCCGGGCCGCGGCGATGGCCTGGTTGGCGCCCTTGCCGCCGGGGACGGTGCGGAAGTCCCGGCCCGTCACGGTCTCGCCGCGCTGCGGGGCCTTGGTGACATAGGTGACGAGGTCCATGTTCGTGCTGCCGAGGACGGCGATGTGGGTCATGGGCGGGTCGCCTCCAGGTGCGTGAGTCGGGCGAGGGTGTCGAAGCCGGTGCCGTCGAAGTCGGCGACGGTGGTGGCGAGCCGGTTCTTCAGCGGGGCCCGCCAGCGGTCGGGGAGCGCCTCCGGGGTGCCGGCCAGGAGACCGGCGACGCTGCCGGCGGCCGCCCCGTTGGAGTCCGTGTCCCAGCCGCCGGAGACCGCACGGCAGACGGAGCCGGCGAAGTCGCCGCCCGCGTGAGCGAGGGCGGCGACGGTCAGAGCGGTGTTGGGGATGGCGTGGACCCAGTGGTGGGTGGCCGCGTAGGTGGCGTGCAGTTCGTCCACGACGTCGTCGAAGTCCTCGTGCCGCGCGGCCAGTCGCAGGGCGTGGTCGATGGCCCCCGCCAGCCGTGAGCGGTCCGGGACCACCGTGCGGCCGGTGCGCAGGCAGGCGTGCACGTCCCTTTCCCCGCCGGCCGCGGCGGCGAGCGTGGCGGCGGTGAACATCGCCGCGTACACGCCGTTGGCGGTGTGGGTGAGGAGCGCGTCGCGGTGGGCCTGTCCGGCGGCGGCCGCGGGGTCGCCGGGATTGGTCCAGCCGTGGACGTCGGCGCGGATCAGGGCGCCGATCCACTCGCGGAACGGGTTGCGGTGGCGGGCGGTGTGCGGGGGTTCGATACCGCAGAGCAGGTTGCGGAAGGCGAGGCGCTCGGCGGTGAAGGCGCGGCCCGGCGGGAGTTCGTCCAGCCAGAGCGCCGCGACATCGGCGGTGCTGAAGCCCCGGCCGTGGCGGCGGAGCAGGAGGAGGCCGAGCAGCGGGTAGTTGAGGTCGTCGTCCTCGGGCATGCCGTCGATGTTCTCGGCGAGGGAGGTGGGGGCCGAGCGGCGGTTCCAGGGGTACTGGGCGAGGAGGTCCCCGGGAACGCCCCGGGCCGTGAACCAGGTGGCCAGGGGCCAGTTGCCGGTGGCCCTCGCGAGGGCCCGGATGCCGTCGAGGGGGAGTTTCTCGACGGGCTTGCCGAGGAGGCAGCCGGCGGCCCGGCCCAGCCAGGCCGCTTCCAGGGCGAGGGGTGTGGTCTCCCCGCGGGGCCGCGCGGCGGGCCAGTCGGGGCAGGCGGCCCTGATGCCGGCCAGGTCCGTCGGCTCGTCCTCGGCCAGCCTGCTCGGCAGGTCGGCCAGCTCGTCCAGCAGGTCCTCGGCGAGGAGGCGCAGATAGCGCGAGGCCCGCTGCGGTGAGGCCCCCGCCCGCTCCGGGGCCGCCGGGCCGCCGGCCGCCCGCCACCGCGCCTCGATCCGCGCCGGCTCCCGGCCGTCCAGGCGGGCCTGGACGAGTTCGTGGCCCAGCAGGTCCTCGGGCTGCACCCAGGTCAGTCGGAGCACGAGGTGCCTCCCAGCGCCGCGAACGCCCGCTCGTGCGCCCGCCTGCGGTCCACGTCCCGCCGGAAGATCTCGCGCGTGACCCCGGCGAGCGTGCGGGCCGGCTCCCACAGGTCCAGCCGGCTCGCCTCCGCCACCGTCTTCGCCCAGTCCTCCGGGACCGGCGACCCCAGGGCGCCCGCCAGCGCGCCGGCCATCGTGGCGATCGAGTCGCAGTCGCGTCCGTAGTTGACCGAGCCCAGCACCGCGTGGCGGTAGTCCCCGCCGGCGACCAGCAGCATGCCCAGGGCCACCGGGAGTTCCTCGATCGAGTGCAGCCGGGAGGGGCGCCGGGCGCCGAGGGAGGGGGAGCGGTAGTCGGGGCCGACCGTGTCGTACGGGGCCACCGCCGCCCGCAGCGGGACCAGCGCCGACTCGAAGTCCCGGTGACCGCGCGCCACTTCGCAGACCTTCTCGATCGCCGCGCGCGTGCCGTCCTTCGCCAGGCCCAGGCAGGCGGTCACCACGGAGTCCGAAGTGGCGTCCGGCGAGGCGGCGGCGGCGACCGCGGCGGCGAAGACCCCGGCGGCCTCGCGGCCGTACGACGACTGGTGCGCGCCCGCGACGTCCAGCGCCTCGGCGTACGCGGCGGCCGGGTCGGCCGCGTTGACCAGGCCGACGGGCGCCATGTACATCGCCGCGCCACAGTTGACGATGTTGCCGACGCCCGCCTCCCGCGGGTCCACGTGGCCGTACGCCAGCCGGGCCACCAGCCACTTCTCGGCGAGGAAGAGGCGGTGCAGCGGCACCGTCTCGGTCTCCAGCTCCGGGATCCAGCGCGGGTTCGCCATCAGGTCCGGCACCAGGTGGTCGGCGACCGCGTACGCGTCGAGGTGGTCCCTGACCCGGGCGTAGACCCGGACCAGCGCGTGGGTCATCAGGGTGTCGTCGGTGACGTGGCCGTCGCCCTTGTGGTACGGGGCGATGGGACGGGCGGTGCGCCAGTCCGCGCCGTGCCAGGGGCCGACGATGCCGTGGACGCGGCCGCCGTGACGGTCGGTGATCTGGTCGGGGGAGTAGCCCTCGACGGGGCCGCCGAGCGCGTCGCCGACGGCGGCTCCGACCAGGGCCCCGGTGATCCGCTCGTCGAGACCGCTCAGCCGCACCGGACCCGGGCCGCTGCTTTCTTCTCCTTTGGGCGTCATGCCCGAATCATCCTCCTGGTCGGGCTCGGTGCGCGGCTTCCAGGAGCCCGGCGAGTTCCACCAGGTCGGTGCCGGTCAGGCGGGGCAGGGCGCAGCCGGACAGGGTGCGGCACGCCTCCCGCCAGGCGGCCGGGACGGCCGCGCCGCCGCCCAGGGCTCCGGTGAGCGCGCCCGTGAGGGCCGGCGCGGAGTCGGCGACCCGGGACAGGCAGGCGGCGGTGGGGACGGCCTCGGCGATACGGCCGCGGGCGGCGGTGGCGAGGGCGAGCGCGACGGGGACGGTCTCGGCGGCGGCGATGCCATAGCTGTAGACGTGGTCGACGATCTGGTGCTCGAGGAGCGGGACGAGGGCGAAGGCGCCGTCGCTGTCCCGGGCCAGGGCGAGGGCGTGCCGGGCGTTGCGGCCGATCTCCGTCCCCTCGGGGAGCTCGGCGAGCGCGGCCGCGACACAGGCGTCCGTGTCCGCTCCGGCGAGGGCGAGCGCCAGGGCCGCCGCCATCGCGCGGGCGCCGTGCACACCGTCGCCGTCCTGGGTGTAGCGGGCGTCGAACTCGGCCAGACCGGCCGCGCGTTCGGGGTCTCCGGGATGGGCCACGGCTAGCACGCAGGCCGCGTCGTCGAAGTAGTGCGGGTTGTCGTGGCCGGTGGCGGGCGGGCGCAGTCCGGTGGCGAGGTTGCCGAGGCCGGCGCGGACGGAGATGCGGGCGCGCAGCGGGAGCACGGCGGACTCGATCTCGGGGGCGCGTTCCGCCGCCGCGGCGACCTCGGCGGCGACGGCGGTCCAGGTGAGGTCGATGGCGGCCCGCATCCGGCGCTCCCGGCCGAGGTCGCCGAGCACGTCGTCGTCACCGGCCCGCAGGACGGCCTCGGCGGCGAACGCCGCCCACTCGGCGTCGTCGGAGGGGCCGAGGCGGAGGGGCTCCGGGGGCTGGTTGAGGGCGATCGGCACGGGCAGGGTGGTGGTGGCGTTCTGCTCGGCGAAGGTGTCCAGCTCGCGGGTGAGGCGGCGGGTCCACTCGGGCATACGGGCGGCCCGGTGCCGCGCGGCGGGCCAGCCGGCGGCGTCCCCGGCGGCGAGCCCCAGCAGCAGCCCTTCGACACGGCGCCCGGTCATGCCCGGCCCTCGCCGTCCTGCTGCCCGGAGTTCCCGGCTCCCACCAGCGGACTCCGCCCCCGGCTCCCAGGCTGCGCGCCGCCCGGGAGCGCCGCGGGCGGCTCACCGGCCCGGCAGGCGGGGGGCGACGCGGCCGGCACGGGTTCCGCCGCCCCGCCCGACGACGCGTCCTCGCTCACGCCCTCACCGACGACCACCTCCCGAGCACCTCGGCTCGCCGCCGCTTCTACGGCCGCCGTCGCGGTGTCCGCGGCCCGCGCCTTCTGCGGTACGGCCACGCGCGTGGCCGCCGTACTGTCGCCGTGGGGCCGCCGGTGTCAGGGCGGGCGGCCGTTCGCACGGCCGTCGTGGTGTCCTCCGCCGGCTGTGCCGGGCCCGCCGGGAGGGGGGCGGCCGTGGTGTCACCGGCGCCCTGTGCCGCGGCCACCCGCACCACCTCCCGGACCCCCTTCGGCAGGAAGCCCGGCAGGACCACCCCCGCTCCCCACTTGCCGCCCTCCTCGGGGACCAGCAGCTCCGCCACGTCCAGGACGTGGTGGCCCGCCATGGAGGGCAGGCAGCGGCCGCGGGCCGGGCCGATCGCGGCGGCCCAGTCGGCCGGGATCGCGCAGACGCCCTGGGTGGCGCCGGAGAGGGCGCCCGCCACCGCCGCCGTCGTGTCCGCGTCGCGGCCCATGTTGACCGCCGTGAGGACCGCCGCGCGGAAGTCGCCGTCGGCCGCCGCGTACGCGCCGAAGGCGAGGGCGACCGCCTCGGGCGCCAGGTCGGTCCAGGGGTAGCCGCCGATGACCACCGCCGAGCGCACCGCCCGTTCGCCGCGGTGGGCCACCGTCACCGCGCGGCGCAGGGAACGGGCGGTCCAGGAGTCCTCGGGGACGACGGCGAGCGCCGAGGCGATCACCACCGCGGGCGTGGCCCCCGCCATCGCGGCCGCCACGCCCGCCGCGACCGCCTGGCCGCCGTAGATGCCCTCGCCGTCATGACTGACCGAGCCGTCGATCGCCACCAGCCGGGCCGCCTCGCCGGGACGCCCGGCGGCGAAGACGCCGAAGGGCGCCGCGCGCATCGCGAGGCCGTCGCTCCAGGCGTGCCGGTGCTGGGCGGAGATGGGCGCGGCCAGACCGCGGCGGAGGTTCTCCAGCGTGCCGCGCTCACTGAAGCCCGCGCCCCGGAACGGTCCCTCGGCCCGGTCGGCGATCCACTCGTGCCAGGCGCTCTCCACGTGGGCCGGGGTGAGCGCCGAGCCGTGCCGGGCCAGCAGCAGGCCCGAGAAGATGGCGTACTCCGTGTCGTCCGTGCCGCACGGCCGCTCGCTGACGTACCCGGTGATCCGGCCCCAGCGGGCGCGGATCTCGGAGGGCTTCAGGTTCTCCGCCGGCGCCCCGAGCGCGTCGCCGACGGCCAGGCCGAGCAGCGCGCCGCGGGCCCGCTCGCGTGGTCCCGGGGCGTCCCCGGGCGCCGGGGACGGGGGAGTGCAGGCGATCGACGCCATGGGCGGCCTCTCCTTCCGCAGGGCCACGGGCCGTCCGCGGGGACTCGGCCCCCTTCGCGGATGCCCTTTGCGGATGTCTCCCACGGTGACGCCGCGCGCGAGCCTGGGACGCCTCCCTGTCACCCGCTCGGCATCTGAGCGCCCATGATCACTTATGAGCGTTTTTCGGAGAAGCCGCAGGTAAGCCCAGCCTTTCCTTGCTGGCGCCCTGGAAATTACCGGCGTACCTTCAGTGTTGTCGAAAAGTAGAACTCATCCAAAGTTAGCTTTGGCTAAGCTTCCTGGGGGACCCCGCGATGGCCATCATCGAGACCGAGGCGGCGCTGCACGAGGCGCACCGCGACAACCACACGCACCGCGACGTCAACGGCGGCTGGCTGCGCCCCGCCGTCTTCGGTGCGATGGACGGCCTGGTCTCCAACCTGGCCCTGCTGACCGGCGTCGCGGGCGGCTCCGTCGGCCACCAGACAATCGTCATCACCGGCCTCGCGGGCCTCGCCGCCGGCGCCTTCTCCATGGCGGCCGGCGAGTACACCTCCGTCGCCTCCCAGCGTGAGCTGGTCGAGGCCGAGCTCGACGTCGAGCGGCGCGAGCTGCGCAAGCACCCGCAGGACGAGGAGGACGAGCTTGCGGCACTCTACGTGGCCCGCGGCGTCGAGCCCCAGCTGGCCAGGGAGGTCGCCCGGCAGCTCTCCCGGGACCCCGAGCAGGCCCTGGAGATCCATGCCCGCGAGGAACTGGGCATCGACCCCGGGGATCTGCCGTCGCCGCTGGTCGCCGCGGTCTCGTCCTTCGGTTCGTTCGCGCTGGGCGCCCTGCTCCCCGTCCTGCCGTACCTGCTCGGCGCGACCGTGCTCTGGCCCGCCGTGCTCCTCGCCCTCGCCGGACTGTTCGCCTGCGGCGCGGTCGTGGCCCGGGTGACCGCGCGCAGCTGGTGGTACAGCGGCCTGCGGCAGCTCGCGCTGGGCGGCGCGGCCGCCGGTGTGACGTACGCCCTGGGCAGCCTGTTCGGAACGGCCGTAGGATGACCCGACTGGAACTTATGCGATGGGCCGTATAAGTAGCCGTTACTCGCTGGTTTCGAACGCTTAACCAACGGGCATGAGCCGTAAGCGCTGGGGGCAATGACGCCTGCGGCGCACCCGCGGGACGAGTGAAGACGCTCGCTCCGCCCTCCCAGGGCCGATGGACGTCGATCTGACCGATCTTGTCCCGTCCGGTCCCCACACACTTCCGCCGCCCGTGCGCGGCACCCGCCGTGACCCCGCGGCACCCTCGTCGCAACCTGCGGCGTCCGCATGTTGGAACGGAGTATCCGGTTCCCGGGAACCAGCCCATCATGTAATCTGCACGAAATTTCGCACTCCGCAGAGGGCCAACGTCGTCCCTCGGCACCAGCACATGCCACATGACGACGACGGGAGAGCCGATGCGTACGCCGCGCCAGCCGTCCCAGCATTCCGCGAATGGCCAGAACTGGTCCTTCATGGATGCTCGCCCTGCTGCGCAGGGTATGTACGACCCCCGCAACGAGCGCGACGCCTGTGGCGTCGGTTTCGTGGCCACCCTCACCGGCGAGGCGAGCCACGCGCTGGTCGAGCAGGCGCTGACTGTTCTGCGCAACCTCGAACACCGTGGCGCCACCGGCTCCGAGCCCGACTCCGGCGACGGCGCGGGCATCCTCTCCCAGGTCCCCGACGCCTTCTTCCGTGAGGTGGCCGGTTTCGACCTTCCCGCGGCCGGCTCCTACGCGGTAGGCATCGCCTTCCTGCCGGAGGACGGCACAGAGGACGTCGTCTCACGGATCGAGACGATCGCTGCCGACGAGGGCCTGACCGTCCTCGGCTGGCGCGAGGTCCCGGTCGCCCCCGAACTGCTCGGCGCCACCGCCCGGTCCACCATGCCGGTCTTCCGCCAGCTCTTCGTCACCGCCGGCACCGCCGAGGGCATCGCGCTCGACCGCACGGCCTTCGTGCTGCGCAAGCGCGCCGAGCGGGAGGCCGGTGTCTACTTCCCGTCCCTCTCCGCCCGCACCATCGTCTACAAGGGCATGCTGACCACCGGCCAGCTCGAGCCCTTCTTCCCGGACCTGTCCGACCGCCGCTTCGCCTCCGCGATCGCGCTCGTGCACTCCCGGTTCTCCACCAACACCTTCCCGTCGTGGCCGCTCGCGCACCCCTACCGGTTCGTCGCGCACAACGGTGAGATCAACACCGTCAAGGGCAACCGCAACTGGATGCGCGCCCGCGAGTCCCAGCTCTTCTCCGACCTGTTCGGCGGGGACGACAAGGCCATCGAGCGCATCTTCCCGGTGTGCACCCCCGACGCCTCCGACTCGGCCTCCTTCGACGAGGTGCTGGAGCTGCTGCACCTCGGCGGCCGCTCGCTGCCGCACTCCGTGCTGATGATGATCCCGGAGGCGTGGGAGAACCACGACTCCATGGACCCGGCCCGGCGCGCCTTCTACCAGTTCCACTCCACGATGATGGAGCCCTGGGACGGCCCCGCCTGCGTCACCTTCACCGACGGCACCCAGGTCGGTGCCGTGCTCGACCGCAACGGCCTGCGCCCCGGCCGCTACTGGGTCACCGACGACGGCCTCGTCGTCCTCGGCTCCGAGGTCGGCGTCCTCGACATCGACCCGGCCAGGGTCGTCCGCAAGGGCCGCCTGCAGCCCGGCCGCATGTTCCTCGTGGACACCGCCGAGCACCGCATCGTCGAGGACGACGAGATCAAGGCCACCCTCGCGGCCGAGAAGCCGTACGCGGAGTGGCTGGAGGCCGGCGAGATCGAGCTGCGCGACCTGCCCGAGCGCGAGCACATCGTGCACACCCACGCCTCGGTCACCCGCCGCCAGCAGACCTTCGGCTACACCGAGGAGGAGCTGCGCGTCCTCGTCGCCCCGATGGCCCGCAGCGCCGCCGAGCCGATCGGCTCGATGGGCACCGACAGCCCGATCGCGGCCCTGTCCGAGCGCCCCCGGCTGCTCTTCGACTACTTCACCCAGCTCTTCGCGCAGGTCACCAACCCGCCGCTGGACGCCATCCGCGAGGAACTGGTCACCTCCCTGCGCAGCTCGCTGGGCCCGGAGGGCAACCTGCTGGAGCCCACGGCCGCCTCCTGCCGCTCGGTGACCCTGCCCTTCCCGGTCATCGACAACGACGAGCTCGCCAAGCTCATCCACATCAACGCCGACGGCGACATGCCCGGCTTCAAGGCCGCGACCCTCTCCGGCCTGTACCGGGTCTCCGGCGGCGGCGACTCGCTCGCCGCGCGCATCGAGGAGATCTGCGCCGAGGCCGACGCCGCCATCGGCAACGGCGCCCGGCTGATCGTCCTGTCGGACCGGCACTCCGACGCCGAGCACGCGCCGATCCCCTCGCTGCTGCTCACCGCGGCCGTCCACCACCACCTCATCCGCACCAAGCAGCGCACCCACGTGGGCCTGCTGGTCGAGGCCGGTGACGTCCGCGAGGTCCACCACGTCGCCCTGCTCATCGGCTACGGCGCCGCCGCCGTCAACCCGTACCTGGCGATGGAGTCGGTCGAGGACCTGGTCCGCGCGGGCACCTTCCTGTCGGACATCGAGGCCGAGCAGGCCATCCGCAACCTGATCTACGCCCTCGGCAAGGGCGTGCTGAAGGTCATGTCCAAGATGGGTATCTCCACCGTCGCCTCCTACCGCGGCGCCCAGGTCTTCGAGGCCGTCGGCCTCGACGACGCCTTCGTCGAGAAGTACTTCAACGGCACCGCCACCAAGATCGGCGGCGTCGGCATCGACGTCATCGCCAAGGAGGTCGCCGCCCGCCACGCCAAGGCCTACCCGGCCTCCGGCATTGCTCCCGCGCACCGTGCGCTGGACATCGGCGGCGAGTACCAGTGGCGTCGCGAGGGCGAGCCGCACCTGTTCGACCCGGAGACGGTCTTCCGCCTGCAGCACTCCACCCGCAGCGGCAGCTACGACATCTTCAAGAAGTACACGGACCGGGTGAACGAGCAGTCCGAGCGTCTGATGACGCTGCGTGGCCTGTTCGGCTTCACCTCCGGCCGGACCCCGATCTCCATCGACGAGGTCGAGCCGGCGAGCGAGATCGTCAAGCGCTTCTCCACCGGCGCCATGTCGTACGGCTCCATCTCCAAGGAGGCGCACGAGACCCTCGCCATCGCCATGAACCAGCTGGGCGGCAAGTCCAACACCGGTGAGGGCGGCGAGGACCCGGACCGTCTGTACGACCCGGCGCGCCGCTCGGCGATCAAGCAGGTCGCCTCCGGCCGCTTCGGCGTGACCTCCGAGTACCTGGTCAACGCCGACGACATCCAGATCAAGATGGCCCAGGGCGCCAAGCCCGGCGAGGGCGGCCAGCTGCCCGGCCACAAGGTCTACCCGTGGGTCGCCAAGACGCGTCACTCGACGCCGGGCGTGGGCCTCATCTCCCCGCCGCCGCACCACGACATCTACTCCATCGAGGACCTGGCCCAGCTGATCCACGACCTGAAGAACGCGAATCCGCAGGCGCGGATCCACGTGAAGCTGGTCTCCGAGGTCGGCGTCGGCACGGTCGCCGCGGGTGTCTCCAAGGCGCACGCGGACGTGGTGCTGATCTCCGGCCACGACGGCGGCACCGGCGCATCCCCGCTGACCTCGCTGAAGCACGCGGGCGGCCCCTGGGAACTCGGCCTCGCCGAGACCCAGCAGACCCTGCTGCTCAACGGCCTGCGCGACCGCATCGTCGTGCAGACCGACGGCCAGCTCAAGACCGGCCGCGACGTGGTCATCGCCGCGCTGCTCGGCGCCGAGGAGTTCGGTTTCGCGACCGCGCCGCTCGTCGTCTCCGGCTGCGTCATGATGCGCGTCTGCCACCTGGACACCTGCCCGGTCGGCATCGCCACCCAGAACCCGGTGCTGCGCGACCGCTTCGCCGGCAAGGCCGAGTACATCGTGAACTTCTTCCGGTTCATCGCCGAGGAGGTCCGCGAGATCCTCGCCGAGCTGGGCTTCCGCTCCATCGAGGAGGCCGTCGGCCACGCCGAGGCGCTCGACGTCACCCGCGCCGTCGACCACTGGAAGGCGCAGGGCCTGGACCTGGAGCCGCTGTTCCACGTGCCGGACCTGCCCGAGGGCGCCGTCCGCCACCAGATCGTCGGCCAGGACCACGGCCTGGAGAAGGCCCTGGACAACGAGCTGATCAAGCTCGCCGCCGACGCGCTCGCCGCCTCGGACGCCACCGAGGCACAGCCGGTGCGCGCCCAGGTCGCCATCCGCAACATCAACCGCACGGTCGGCACCATGCTCGGCCACGAGGTGACGAAGAAGTTCGGCGGCGCGGGCCTGCCCGAGGACACCGTCGACATCACCTTCACCGGCTCCGCCGGCCAGTCCTTCGGCGCGTTCCTGCCGCGCGGTGTCACGCTCCGCCTGGAGGGCGACGCCAACGACTACGTCGGCAAGGGCCTGTCCGGCGGCCGGATCGTCGTCCGCCCGGACCGCGCGGCCGACCACCTCGCCGAGTACTCGACCATCGCGGGCAACACCATCGGCTACGGCGCCACCGGCGGCGAGCTGTTCCTGCGCGGCCGCACCGGTGAGCGGTTCTGCGTCCGCAACTCCGGCGCGCTCGTCGTCTCCGAGGGCGTGGGCGACCACGGCTGCGAGTACATGACCGGCGGTCACGCGGTCGTCCTCGGCCCGACCGGCCGCAACTTCGCGGCGGGCATGTCCGGCGGCGTCGCCTACGTCATCGACCTCGACAGCGACAACGTCAACGCCGGCAACGCCGGAGCCGTCGAGGCGCTGGACGACACGGACAAGCAGTGGCTGCACGACGTGGTGCGCCGCCACGCCGAGGAGACCGGCTCGACGGTCGCCGGGAAGCTGCTCGCCGACTGGGACACGGCCGTGCAGCGGTTCAGCAAGATCATCCCCAGCACGTACAAGGCAGTGCTCGCCGCCAAGGACGCCGCCGAGCGAGCCGGTCTCTCCGAGACCGAGATCACCGAGAAGATGATGGAGGCGGCGATCAATGGCTGACCCGAAGGGCTTCCTGAACCACGGCCGCGAGGTCGCCAAGACCCGTCCCGTCGGTGAGCGCGTCAAGGACTGGAACGAGGTCTACGTCCCCGGCTCCCTGCTGCCGATCATCAGCAAGCAGGCCAGCCGGTGCATGGACTGCGGCATCCCGTTCTGCCACAACGGCTGTCCGCTGGGGAACCTGATCCCCGAGTGGAACGACTTCGCCTACCGCGAGGACTGGGCGGCCGCCTCCGACCGGCTGCACGCGACCAACAACTTCCCGGAGTTCACCGGTCGCCTCTGCCCGGCCCCCTGCGAGTCGGCGTGCGTGCTCGGCATCAACCAGCCGCCGGTCACCATCAAGAACGTCGAGGTCTCCATCATCGACAAGGCGTGGGAGACCGGGGACGTCGCCCCGCAGGCGCCTGAGCGCCTGTCCGGCAAGACCGTCGCGGTCATCGGCTCGGGCCCGGCGGGCCTCGCCGCCGCCCAGCAGCTCACCCGGGCCGGCCACACGGTCGCCGTCTACGAGCGCGCGGACCGCGTCGGCGGCCTGCTGCGGTACGGCATCCCCGAGTTCAAGATGGAGAAGCGGCACATCAACCGCCGCATCGAGCAGATGCGCGCGGAGGGCACCCGCTTCCGCACCGGCGTGGAGATCGGCCGCGACCTGGGCGCCCGCGACCTCAAGAAGCGGTACGACGCGATCGTCATCGCCGCCGGCGCCACCACCGCCCGCGACCTGCCGGTCCCCGGCCGCGAACTCAAGGGCGTCTACCAGGCGATGGAGTACCTGCCCCTGGCCAACAAGGTCCAGGAGGGCGACTACGTCACCACGCCGATCTCGGCCGAGGGCAAGCACGTCGTCGTCATCGGCGGCGGCGACACCGGCGCCGACTGCGTGGGCACCGCCCACCGCCAGGGCGCGGCCTCCGTCACCCAGCTCGAGATCATGCCCCGCCCGAACGACGAGCGGCACCCGACCAGCCAGCCCTGGCCGACCTTCCCGATCCTGTACAAGGTCACCTCGGCGCACGAGGAGGGCGGCGAGCGGATCTACTCCGCCTCCACCAGCCACTTCGAGGGCGACGAGGACGGCAACGTCCAGTGGCTGCACCTGACCGAGGTCGAGTTCGTCGACGGCAAGCTGACCAGCAAGCCGGGCACCGAGCGCAAGATCCCGGCTCAGCTGGTGACCCTCGCGATGGGCTTCACGGGCACGGACCGGGAGAACGGTCTGGTCGAGCAGTTCGGCCTGGAGCTCGACGAGCGCGGCAACATCGCCCGCGACGCCGGCTTCCAGACCAACGTGCCCGGCGTGTTCGTCGCCGGTGACGCGGGCCGCGGCCAGTCCCTGATCGTCTGGGCGATCGCGGAGGGCCGCTCGGCCGCCCGCGGCGTGGACCGCTTCCTGACCGGCGTCAGCGAGCTGCCGGCCCCGATCCGCCCGACGGACCGCTCACTGGCGGTCTGACGGGTCACCGAGAAACGTCCCGTACAAAGGCGTACGGAACACCAGATGGCGCCTGCCCGCCTGTCCCCGACCGGACGACTGGGCGGGCGCCGTCGCACGCCCGGACACCGCACCCGCTACGGCACCCGGTACGTCTCCCCGTACACCTGCCAGGTCAGCGGTGTACGCAGCCCCAGGTTGCCGTCGTCGAGGAACCGCCGCTGGGCCGTGTCGACGCGGGTGGTGTCGATGGTCTGCTTCCTGGCCTTCATCGCCTCGCGGCGGATGTCCAGGAAGACGTCGAGGTAGTCCTTCTCGCTGCCGCCCAGGGACGGGGAACCGGCCTCCTTCAGAGCGCGTTCGCGCAGGCCGTAGAAGCTGTTGCGCCCGGTGCCGGGGCCGTGGAAGACCATCGCGTCGTAGTAGACGAACTGCCCCAGCGTGCCCAGCCCGTCGAGCTTGGCGAGCCGGACGGCCGGGTCGAAGTAGACGCGGTCGCGTTCCCTCTCCTGCGCCCCGCGGAACGCCGGCAGCCTCGCCTCCGCCTTCCAGGCCGCGGTGAACCCCGGGTCCAGGCCCTGGTGGGAGCCGGTGCCGTCGACCTTCCGCAGGGCCGGCAGGTACGGCGCCAGACCGTTGCCGGGATGCGCCTTCGTGTACCGCTCGACCAGGGTCAGCAGATCGTGCGTGCCGGTGCAGAAGCCGATGATGCCGGCGGTGTAGCCCTGCCCGTCGCCGATGTCCTCGATGTAGCCGTAGGAGCTGCGCCAGTCGAGCGTGGAGTTCTCCGCGCTCGCCACGATCTTCTGCGCCAGTTCCTTCTCGGCCGGCGCCGCCAGACCCGGCGGGGCGTCGGCGATGACCTCGGCGTCCCGGGCCTGTTCGGACTCGGCCCGGGACTTGGCGTCCTGGCGCTCCCGCTGCACGGCGGAGACCCGCTTGTCCTCCGTGTCCGAGGAGCCGGCGGAGCCCGCGCCGAGGGCGTAGACCACCGCCGTGAGGGCGACCGGAGCGGCCGCGAGCAGCAGGATTCCGGTACGTCTCATGACCGGTCACGTCTCTTCATGGCAGTCACCGTACGGCCCGGGATCAGGCCGCCCCTCCCATGAGTCCCGGTTCCACCGCGAGCGACGACACCCTGACCGCGGTCAGCACCGCCAGCAGCACGAGCAGCGCCACGCACACACCCGCCTGGACCAGCGTGCGCCGGCCGTCGCGGGGCGCGTAGGCGTACGCCAGCGTCACCGTCCCGCCGGCCAGCAGACCGCCGAGGTGCCCCTGCCAGGAGGTCATCCAGGCGGAGACCACCAGCCACACCAGCAGACCCGCCATGTACTGGTTGACCGCCTGCCGGTCGTAGCCGAGGCGGCGGCCCATGATGTAGTACGCGGCGCCCAGCCCGAAGATGGCGCCGGACGCGCCGACCGTGCGGGTCTCCGGGGCGAGCAGCAGCACCAGCACCGAGCCGCCCAGCGCCGACAGCAGGTACAGCGCGAGGTAGCGGACCCGGCCGAGCTGCGCCTCGACCACCCGGCCGACGTTCCACAGCGCGAGCATGTTGAACAGGATGTGCGTGATGCCGAACGCGCCCTCGGTGGGCGTCAGATGAAGGAACGCGCCGGTCAGCAGCCGGTACCACTCGCCGTGCGCGACCCCCTCGGGCAGATAGCCCGGCGGCACCGAGCCCAGCATGTCGAACCGGCTCTCGACCGAGGGCCGGGCCAGCTCGGCGAGATAGCCGAGCACGTTGAGCCCGATCAGGACGTACGTCACGACCGGCACCGCGCTGATCCGGCCGCCGAACGCCGTCCGCGCCTGCCGGACCGAGCGCCTCCCCTCCTGCACACATTCCACGCACTGGTGGCCGACGGCCGCCTCCCGCATGCAGGACGGGCAGATGAAGCGGTCGCAGCGGGTGCAGCGGACGTGCGACTCCACCTTGGGGTGACGGAAGCACGTGGTCACGGCGGACTCGGCGGTCACGGCCGGCTCCTTGGAGGTTCACGGGGACAGGGCGAGCCGGTGGGGACGGCGGCGAACAAAATAGCGAACAGCTGTGACGCGAGCGACAGCAGGGGGCCCGTGATCACGTAGGCTCGGCCGCCTGCCGGCAGCCGTCCGGAGCCGAGGGGGGAACCATGGCCGCGATCAGCCTGCGCAAGATGGAGGAGACCGCGCCCGCGCTCGTCGCGCCGTACCGCACGGCCGGGATCTCCCTGCGCAAGCACGGCCTGGACGACCTCCGCGCCGCCGTCTACCTGGTGGTGGACCACTCGGGCTCGATGCGGCCGTACTACCAGGACGGCAGCGTCCAGGCGCTCGCCGACCGGGTACTGGGCCTGTCCGCACACCTGGACGACGACGGCCGGGTACCGGACATCTTCTTCTCCACCGACATCGACGCGGTCACCGACATCGCCCTCGACGGCCACCAGGGCCGGATCGAGGAGATCGCCGCCGGACTCGGACACATGGGCAGGACCGGCTACCACCTGGCCATGGACGCCGTCATCGACCACTACCTCGACAGCGGCACCACCGCCCCCGCCCTGGTCGTCTTCCAGACCGACGGCGGCCCCATCAGCAGGCCCGCCGCCGAACGCTACCTGTGCAAGGCCGCCCGGCTCCCGCTGTTCTGGCAGTTCGTCGGCTTCGGCGACCCCGGCAGCCGGCAGTTCGACTTCCTGCGGAAACTCGACGCCCTGGCCGTGCCCGCCGCACGCGTCGTGGACAACGCCGGCTTCTTCCACGCCGGCCAGGACCCACGCCGCGTCCCCGACGCCGAACTGTACGACCACCTCGTCGGCGAGTTCCCGCAGTGGCTGACGGCCGCACGCGCCGCCGGCATCGTGACCGGCTGACTCCCGGCCGGCCCCCCCCGGCGGGGCGCGGCGGCTACGTGTCGCACTCCAGCACCGTCCGGCACAGCCCGCACCGGGCCCGCACCCGCCCCTTGACCGGCAACCGGATCCGCTGCAGACACGTAGGACAGGGAAAGGACACCCGGAGGTCACCGCCCGGACCGGGACCGGAAGAGAAGGCGTAGCCCGCGGCTGCCGGCCCGCCCCCGGACGGATGACGGCGGTCATGGGCGTAGCGGCGCCGGCCCGCCCAGCCCGCCCCGGTCAGCGGCGGCTGCCGCCCGTCCCGCAGCGCCAGCTCCCGGCCCTTGACGTACGCCGAGTACGCCTGCGGGCTGGTGAACCACACCGAGGGATCCTCGTCGAACAGCAGAGCCCGCTTGGCCAGGACGTACCCGAACTCCTCCGGCGTGAGATAGCCCAGCTTCTGCGAGGACACCCCGTCCTCGCGGTACGCGTCCAGCAGCAGCCAGCCCGCACCCAGGTAGGCCGCCACCGTGTCCGTCAGGATCTCGTTCTCCGACGTGGCCGGGAACGCGAGATCCAGACGGTGGAGATAGACATGGGCCACCTCATGGGCGAGCGCCGCGCCGATGTCCCCGCGATGGGTACGGAACCGGTCGTTCAGCTCCACGAAGTACTCCGGGCCCGCCGCCAGTTCGACATTGGCCGCGTGCGTCATCTCCCGGAAACCCACCACCAGCCGCGCGTCCGGCAACCGGAAGTGCCGCACCATCTCACGGGCCACCCGCTGCGCGCCCAGATGCAGATCGTCCGTGTCGCAGAAGGCCACGTCGGCCGGCGGCACGCTCGCCGAGAACGTCCGTACGGTGTCGTACGACAGCCGCCGGTACAGCGCGGTGACGGCGGCCCGCACCGTCTCCAGATGCGGGTAACCGTGCTCGACCGGTCCGCCGTTCGCCACGCGCGACCCCCAAAGACGCCCGGAACCCCCTTCCACTGTAAGCGGGCACCCGCCCGGCCGCCCCGCCCGCGGCCCGCCGGGGACTGATCGCATGCTGGTCACCCAGTGATCGCGGGGCCGCGCCACCCTTAGGGTTGACCGCCATGACCATCAGCAACACCGGTACCGGTGACGTCGACCCCGCGGTCCGCCAGGAGCTGGAGCGGCTGCGCGACAGCATCGACAACATCGACGCGGCCGTCGTCCACATGCTCGCCGAGCGCTTCAAGTGCACCCAGCAGGTCGGCCGGCTCAAGGCACGGCACCAGCTCCCGCCCGCCGACCCGGCCCGCGAGGCCCGGCAGATCGAACGGCTGCGCCGCCTCGCCGAGAACGCCAAGCTCGACCCGGCCTTCGCCGAGAAGTTCCTGGGCTTCATCATCGCCGAGGTGATCCGGCACCACGAGTCCATCGCCGAGGACACCGACGGCGGACCGTCCGCCACGGCCGGCTGACACCCCCCGCACCGGCCCGCCGGCGCAGCGAGAGCGGACACGGCGGCACGGGGCGCGACATCGGACATAAGCCGTGTACCGATCCGCCCCTGTCCGCTGCGGATGCCATCAGGCAGCATGGCGTCCATGTCCGTCATCACGCGCGACGAAGCGCAGCACCGAGCACAGCTCCTCGACGTCCACCGCTACACCGTCGAACTCGACCTCACCACGGGGGACGAGACCTTCGACTCCCGTACCGTGATCAGGTTCACCGCACGGACCGCCGGAGACACGTTCGTCGAGCTGAAGCCCGCCCGCCTGCGCACCGTCACCCTCGACGGACAACCCCTCGACCCGGAGACCCTCGACGGCAACCGGCTGCCGCTGCGCGACCTCACCGCCGGCGAGCACGAACTGCGCGTCGACGCCGCCATGCGCTACTCCCGCACCGGCGAGGGCATGCACCGCTTCACCGACCCCACCGACGGCGAGACCTACGTCTACACACAGATGTTCCTGGACGACGTCCAGCGCGTCTTCGCCGCCTTCGACCAGCCCGACCTCAAGTCCGTCTTCGAACTCACCGTCACCGCCCCCGACGGCTGGAGCGTCCTCGCCAACGGCATCACCGAACACCTCGGCCAGGGCCGCTGGCAGGCCGCCCCCACCCCGCTGATCTCCACCTACCTCGTCGCCGTCGCCGCCGGCCCCTGGCACTCGCTGCGCACCGAACACCGTGGCCTGCCCTTCGGCATCCACTGCCGCCGCTCCCTCGCCCCCCACCTCGACGCCGACGCCGAGGAGATCCTCGACGTCACCCGCGCCTGCTTCGACCGCTACCACGAGAAGTTCGAGGAGCCCTACCCCTTCGACTCCTACGACCAGGCCTTCGTCCCCGAGTTCAACTCCGGCGCCATGGAGAACCCCGGCCTCGTCACCTTCCGCGACGAGTACGTCTTCCGCTCCGCCGTCACCGACACCGAACGGCAGACCCGCGCCATGGTCATCGCCCACGAGATGGCCCACATGTGGTTCGGCGACCTCGTCACCCTCAAGTGGTGGGACGACATCTGGCTCAACGAGTCCTTCGCCGAATACATGGGCTACCAGACCACCCTCGAAGCCACCCGCTTCACCCAGCCCTGGGTCGAGTTCGGCGTCGCCCGCAAGGCCTGGGGCTACGACGCCGACCAGCGTCCCTCCACCCACCCCGTCGCCCCCGAGGCCGTCGACGACACCGCCGCCGCCCTGCTCAACTTCGACGGCATCTCCTACGCCAAGGGCGCCTCCGCACTCCGCCAGCTCGTCGCCTGGCTCGGCGAGAAGAACTTCCTCGCCGGCATCAACATCCACTTCGAACGGCACCGGTTCGCCAACGCCACCCTCGCCGACTTCATCGACTCCCTCGCCGCGGCCACCGACCGCGACGTCCACGCCTGGGCCGACGCCTGGCTGCGCACCACCGGAGTCGACACCCTCAGCCCGCGCATCGCCGCCGCCGACGGCACCTGCGCCCTCACCGTCGACCGCACCGGCAGCCGCCCGCACCGCGTCACCGTCGGCCTCTACGACCACGACCTCACCGACGAGGGCCGCCTCACCCCACGCGAGCACATCAGCCTCGATGTCCCGCAGACCGCACCACAGCCCATCGGCAAACGCCCCGCACTGACCCTCATCAACGACGCCGACCTGACCTACGCCAAGATCCGCTTCGACGACGAGTCATTCGAAGCGGTCCGCACCGGCCTGTCCGGACTGCCCGACCCCCTCACCCGCGCCGTGGTGTGGAACGCGCTGCGCGACGCCGTCCGCGACGGCGAACTCC
Source organism: Streptomyces sp. NPDC005706 (assembly GCF_040631045.1). Classification (NCBI taxonomy): domain Bacteria; kingdom Bacillati; phylum Actinomycetota; class Actinomycetes; order Kitasatosporales; family Streptomycetaceae; genus Streptomyces; species Streptomyces sp. NPDC005706. Next base: position 135,164 of record NZ_JBEXYS010000009.1, read on the forward strand.
CGCCCACCGCCTACCTCGAAGCGGCCCGCACCCACCTGCCCCTCGAAACCGACCTCGCCCTCGCCCAAGGCGTCCTCGCCTTCGCCGCCCACCAGATCACCGACCGCTACCTGCGTCCCGAGGACCGCCCCGCGGCCCTCGCCACCCTCAGCTCCCTCTGCCGCGACCTGCTGCGCCGCACCGAGGACGGCGACAACCCCGGCCTGCGCCTCATCGCCGTACGCCACTTCATCGACGTCGCCGCCCACCCCGACACCATCGCCGCGTGGCTCGCCGACGACACGGTCCCCGGCGGACCCGAACTCGACCCCGAACTGCGCTGGCGCATCCTCGGCCGGCTCGCCGTCCTCGGCGCCACCGACGAGGACGCCATCGCCGCCGAACTGGAACGCGACCCGTCCGCCAGCGGCCAGGAAGGCGCCGCCACCTGCCGCGCCGCACTCCCCGACCCGCAGGCCAAACGCGCCGCCTGGGACGCGATGTTCGCCACCGACGACCTCTCCAACTACCTCTTCACCGCCACCGCCCGCGGCTTCTGGCAGCCCGAACAGGCCGACCTCGTCCGCGCCTACGTACCGCGCTACTACCAGGACGCCGTCACGACCGCCGCCCGCCGCGGCCCCGCCATCGCCGCCGCCGCCGGACACTGGGCCTTCCCCCACCACGCGGTCGACGCCGAGAACCTCGCCCTCGGCGAAGCCTGCCTGCGCGAGGCGGAACCGGTCGCCGCCCTGCGCCGCAAACTCGTCGACGAACTCGACGACCTCGCCCGCGCCCTGCGCGTCCGCGGCGAGTAACACCGGACACCCCCGGCAACGTGATGCCCCCGCTCACCGAAAGAGCGGGGGCATCACGCCGTCCAGGACAGGGGAGCACCTAACCGTTCCCCACCCGCAACTCCGCCCGCCGCACACCCCCTTGGCGCGGACCCGCCCGCCGGTTGCCCACCGTGCTGCGCGCCGGAACGGCCGCACCCAGGGAGAAACCGAGCCGCCGCAGAAAACCCTCACCGGAGCGCCAGCCCGCCGGCACCGACGCCGTCACCAGGGACACCGCACCCGCACGGGCCAGCAAGGACTCCGCCAGCGCACGGCCCAGCCCCCTGCCCCGCGCCCACGGCGCCAGCAGAAACAGGCCCACCGCCACCGCCCCCGGCTCCGGATGATCCCGCACCGCGTCCACCAGCCCCGCGACCACCCCGTCCCGCTCCAGCACCAGCAGCACCTTGTCCCGCGGACTCGCGCCCTCCGGCAGCGCGTAGAACAGGCCCTGCACATCACCCGGCCCCGACGGCAGCCCCGTCGCCGCCACGAACCAGTCCTCGCACTCCTCGAACAACGTCAGCAGCGGCACCTCGTCCCGCGGACCGGGCTCACGCACCACCACCCGCTCACCGGGCACCTCGATCATCCACGCGTCAACCATCCGAACGACGGTAGCCGCGACACCACCACCGCTCCACCGCTCCAACGCGTTTTCCCCGTACGGCAGTACCCACAACCAGGTACCGGTCGTTGAGCTCTCCGGACGGATGGGCCCTCTCCACGGCCGCCCGCCCGTCCCGCGCCCCGCAGGAGAGCCCATGAGCATGCCGCCCCTCGCCTCAGGACCCGACGGCCCCACCGCCCTGCGACCCCTCCTGGACACCGTCCTCGACGCCCTCACCACCGGCCGCCGGGCCCGCGGCGGACCACTGCCGGCCGGCGGACCCGACACCGTCACCGCACGGATCACCGCCGCCCTCGGAACCGGCATCATCCCCGACGACCCGGACCCCGACGCCCTGCGCACCCTCGTACACGCCCTCGCCGAAGGCGCCGCCGACCCCGCCGACCCACTCTGCGCCGCCCACCTGCACTGCCCGCCGCTCGCCGTCGCCACCGCCGCCGACCTCGCCGCCAGCGCCCTCAACCCCTCACTGGACTCCTGGGACCAGGCCCCCGCCGCCTCCGCCCTGGAAGCCGAGGTCACCCGCGCACTCGCCCGGCTCATCGGCCTCACCGACGCCCTCGTCACCACCGGCGGCACCGAATCCAACCAACTCGCCCTGCTCCTCGCCCGCGAGACCCACGGCAGCGGCGTCCGGCTGGTCTGCGGCACCAACGCCCACCACTCCCTGCCCCGCGCCGCCTGGCTGCTCGGCCTGCCCGACCCGGTCGTCGTCCCCACCCCACACGGCACCCTCGACCCGGCCGCCCTCCACCACACCCTCACCACCGAGCCCGGCCCCCTGCTCGTCGCCGCCACCGCCGGCACCACCGACGCCGGACTCATCGACCCACTGCCCGAGATCGCCCGCCTGTGCGCCACCCACGGCGCCCGCCTGCACATCGACGCCGCCTACGGCGCCTGCCTCACCTTCAGCGACCGGCACCGCCACAAACTCGCCGGACTCGAAGCCGCCCACACCGTCACCCTCGACCTGCACAAACTCGGCTGGCAACCAGCCGCCGCCGGACTCCTCGCCGTGGCCGCACCCCACGAACTCACCGCACTCCACCACCACGCCGACTACCTCAACGCCGACGACGACACCGAAGCAGGCCTCCCCGACCTGCTCGGCCGCTCCCTGCGCACCACCCGCCGCCCCGACATCCTCAAGATCGCCGTCACCCTGAAAACCCTCGGCCGCACCGGACTCGGCACCCTGGTCGACCAGGTCTGCGCCCACGCCCACGAGTTCGCCGGCCTCGTCCACCGGCACCCCCGCCACGAACTCTACGACCGGCCCGTCATCAGCACCGTCCTCTTCCGGCCCGCCGGCGCCCCCGACACCGCCGTCGCCGAGGTACGACGCCGCCTGCTCCACGAAGGCCGGGCCGTCCTCGGACGAGCCCGGCCCGACGGACGACTCTGGCTCAAGGCCACCTTCCTCAACCCCCACACCCGGCCCCACGAACTGGCCGCACTCCTCGAACTCACCGAAGGAGCCACCCCGGCATGACCAACCCCCCACACCACGAGCCCGGCACCCCCCGCGACCTCGTCGGCATCGGCATCGGCCCCAGCAACCTCTCCCTCGCCGCCCTCGCCCACCCCCTCGCCGAACTCGACGCCGTCTTCTACGAACAACACCCCCGCTTCGACTGGCACCCCGGCCTGCTCATCGAAGGCGCCACCATCCAGGTCCCCTTCCTCGCCGACCTCGTCACCCTCGCCGACCCCACCAGCCCCTGGAGCTTCCCCAACTACCTCAGGACCCAGGAACGGCTCTTCCCCTTCTACTTCGCCGAACGCTTCCACATCCAGCGCGCCGAATACGACGCCTACTGCCGCTGGGTCTCCCAGCACCTGCCCGGACTCCGCTTCCACCACCGCGTCGACGCCGTCCGCTGGAACCCCCGACGTGACGCCTTCGAAATCGACCACACCCACCTCGACACCCACACCCACGGCCGCACCCACACCCGCAACATCGTCCTCGGCATCGGCACCACCCCCCACGTCCCCGACACCCTGCGGCCACTCGCCGAAGCACCCGGCGTCCCCGTCATCCACGCCGCCGACTACCTCGACCACCGCGCCACCCTCCTCACCGCCGGCCACATCACCGTCGTCGGCTCCGGACAGTCCGGCGCCGAAGTCCTCCTCGACCTGCTCCGCCACCGTCCCACCGGCCACGAAAGACTCCACTGGATCGGCCGCACCGAAGCGTTCGCACCGATGGAGTACTCCAAACTCGGCCTCGAGCACTTCACCCCCGACTACACCCGCTACTTCCACGCCCTCGCCGAACCCGTCCGCGACCGGCTCACCACCGCCCAATGGCAACTCCACAAGGGCATCGACGCGAACACCCTCGCCGCCATCCACGACGAGCTGTACCGGCGCACCCTCGACGGCGGCTGGCCCGACACCGTCCTCACCCCCGGCGTCCACGTCCGCACCGCCGGCCGCATCGCCACCGGGCAGATCGAACTCCACCTCGAACACCTCCAGCAAGGCGCCCGCTCCCGGCTCACCACCGACGCCGTCGTCCTCGCCACCGGCTACCGCGAACGCCCCCTCGACCACATCCTCACCGGACTCGACCCCTACATGCGCCGCGACAACAGCGAACGCCCCCGCATCGGCGAGGACTACCGCCTCGTCCTCGACCCCGCCGTCACCGGCTCCCTCTACGTCCAGAACGCCGAACTGCACACCCACGGCGTCGGCGCCCCCGACCTCGGCCTCACCGCCTGGCGCAGCGCCACCATCCTCAACTCCCTCACCGGCAAAGAGCAGTACCCCCTGCCCACCCGCACCGCCTTCACCACCTTCGGACTCCAGGAACCCACACCCCGGATGCCGCACGCCAGACAGGCCGGACAACTCGTCCCACTCCTCGAATGAAACCGGCACACACACCGACGGCGCCGGTGCGAAAACCCGCACCGGCGCCGCCGACAAACCCCACCCGCAGATCAGAACACCGGAGTGCCGTCCCGCGTCAGCCGCCAGTCCACCGACGCGAAGTCCTTCGGATCCAGCACACCCTTCGCCGTCACCCACTCCGCGATCCGGGTACGGATCTCCGTCGACTCCGACCACAGCTCCTTCGCCGACGCCACATGCGGGAACGCACCACCACCATTGGCACGGTAGTTGTTCACCGCCATCACGAACTGCTGCGCGTCGTCCAGCGCCACACCACCGAACGCCAGGTTCCTGATCCGCGAACCCACCGGCTGCGCCACATCGATGTCGTACGACAGACCCGACACATAGTCGTAGTTGTAGTCCGGACGGCCACCCGCGTTCGTCAGCTTCTCCACGTCGACCACCGCGCCCGCCGCCGTCTGCACGTAGTACCCCGCCGAGTACTCCAGGTACGCCCGCACCTGCGCACCCGTCATCAACTTCGCGACCAGCGTGTTGTCGTACACGTACAGACCCGACAGATCCCGGATCGTCACGTCACCGGCCGGAATCTGGGACGTCCGCGAGAACGGCGACGCCTGCGCGATCACCGGCAGCGACGCGTACTCCGTGCCCGCCAGCGCCCCCTTCACCACGTCCTCCTGGACCTTGGTGATCAGATCGATGATCGGCGCGTCCTTGTAACGGGCCTCCACCGTCGTCAGGGTCTGCGTCGCCCGGCCCACCACCTGGTTGACGTACGCCACGACCTTGTCGTGCTCGTCCTTCAGCAGCTTCGTGATCCGCGGGTCGTCCGCCACCGTCTTCGAATCACGCAGCGAAGCGGAGACCGACTCCACCTCCCACCTGCCCTTGCCGAACACCAGCTCGATGTCGAAGACACTCAGCCGCTCCGCGTAACACAGCGGCTCCGACAGCACCACCGTCCGGCCCGACTTCTCATTGACGACCTTCAGCTCCGGAATCTCCAGATGCGCGTGCCCCACCAGGATCGCGTCGATCCCCGGCACCTGCCGCGCCACATTCGCCGCCGCGTCCTCCACATACGGCAACTGGTCACCGTACGAAGAGTTGCCCGACGTACCCGAATGCGCCGACACCACGACCACATCCGCGCCCATCGCCCTCAGCTTCGGCACCCACTTCGCGGCCTGCTCCTCCAGACCCGGGAACGCCAGCTTCCCCTGCACATACGCCTTGTCCCAGATCGCGATACCCGGGTTGGTCAGACCCAGCACGGCCACCTTCACCGGCGGAGCGCCCGGCACATGGAACTTCTTCATGAAGTAGGGCGGGAAGGCCGGCTTCAGCGTCTTCGCGTCGACCGCGTTGGCACCCAGCAGCGGAAAGTCGAGCTGGTCCTCGAACTTCCGCAGCGTCTCGATGCCGTAGTTGAACTCGTGGTTGCCGAGCGCCGCCGCGTCGTACCCGATCGCGTTCATCGCCTGCGCCATCGGGTGCACCGGACCACCCTTGGCGGTGATCGGGTCGACCTTCGCGTAGTAGTACGTCAGCGGGGTGCCCTGGATCGTGTCACCGGCGTCCAGCAGCAGCGTGTTGCAGCGGCCCTTCTCCTCGCGGATCCCCTCGACCAGCGTCGAGATACGCGCCAGACCCTGCGCGTTGCCCGCCTTGTCGGAGTACTCCGCGTCCTTGAAGTAGTCCCAGTTGAAGACATGACCGTGCAGGTCGGTGGTGCCCATGACGGTCAGGGAGTACCGCTTCGCGTGCTTCCCCGGCTCCTTCGCCTCCGCGGCCTCGGCCGCCGGAGCCGCCCCCGTACCGGCGATCGCCACCCCCGCCCCGGTCACGGCGGACTTCTTCAGGAACTTCCGGCGGTTCAACGGCATCTCTCGGTCTCCTCGGGGAAACGGTCAACAACGCGCGTAGATTCTGACCCGAGCATGACCGAAAGCAACAGGTCCATTCGGTTTCGATCTGGTGACCTGCAGCCCCAACTCACGCCGCAGAAGCGGAAACCCCATGACACAGTGGGACACATGACCCCACCCGCGACCCCACCCCACGGCACCCCCGACGCCCCCCTCCTCACCGTCCGCGGCGAAGCCGAGATCGACGCCGAACCCGAAACCGCCCGCATCGGCGTCACCATCACCGCCCGCGGCCGCGACCGCCGCACCACCCTCGACGACCTCACCCGCCGCAACACCACCGCCCTCGACCTCATCAAGTCCTACGGCGACGCCGTGGAACACGTGACCACCGGCAGCATCACCATCACCCCCGAGCTCACCCCCCACGGCCGCGGCGAACGCGTACGCAGCCACCACGGCCGCGTCCACCTCACCGCCGAACTCACCGACTTCACCGCACTCGCCGAACTCACCACCCGACTCGCCGACTTGGAACTCACCCAGGTCGACGGCCCCTCGTGGGCCCTGCGCCCCGACTCACCCGTGCCCGCCCAGGCCCGCCGCCAGGCGGTCCACCAAGCCCTCCAGCGAGCCCGCGAATACGCCGACGCCCTCGGCACCACCATCGCCGCACTCATCGAACTCACCGACACCGGCACCGACCCCACCCACCCCGGACACGGCCCCCTCGAACGCGGCGGACGCCGCACCGCATTCGCCCATCCGGACGAACCCGCACAGCCCCTCGACCTCGAACCCCCACGACTGCGCATCAGCGCCCAGGTCAGCGCCCAATTCACCATGCGGCCCCCACAGATCTAAAGACCGAAAACGTACGACGTGAAGATTTCGCTCAAAGGAGCGACCCGTCGCACAATTCAACACTTGTCAATATCCCTTTACCCAACGGTTGTTGAGCAGACATGAACCCCGGATTTCCTACCCGCGGGTAAGGCCTAGGCTCGACGTATGCGCCGAGCAAAGATCGTCTGCACTCTGGGCCCCGCCACCGACTCGTACGACCAGATCAAGGCACTCGTCGAAGCCGGAATGGACGTCGCCCGGTTCAACCTCAGCCACGGCACCCACGCCGAGCACGAGGTCCGATACCAGCACGTACGAAAAGCCGCCGACGAAACCGGCCGCAGCGTCGGAATCCTCGCCGACCTTCAAGGCCCGAAGATCCGCCTCGGCCGATTCAGCGAAGGCCCCGTACTCCTTGAACGCGGCGACACCTTCACCATCACCGTCGAAGAAGGCGTCGAAGGCGACCGCAACACCTGCGGCACCACCTACGCCGGCCTCGCCGCCGACGTCACCCCCGGCGAACGCATCCTCGTCGACGACGGCAAGGTCTGCCTCGAAGTCACCGCCGTCGACGGCCCCCAGGTCCACACCCGAGTCGCCGAAGGCGGCATCATCTCCGACCACAAGGGCCTCAACCTCCCCGGCGTCGCCGTCTCCGTACCCGCCCTCTCCAAGAAGGACGAGGACGACCTCCGCTGGGCCCTGCGCACCGGCTTCGACGTCGTCGCCCTCTCCTTCGTCCGCAGCGGCAAGGACGCCCACGACGTCCACCGCATCATGGACGAGGAAGGCCGCCGCCTCCCCGTCATCGCCAAGGTCGAAAAACCCCAGGCCGTCGACAACATCGACGACATCGTCGCCTCCTTCGACGGCATCATGGTCGCCCGCGGCGACCTCGGCGTCGAAATGCCCCTCGAACAGGTCCCCATCGTCCAGAAGCGCGCCATCAAACTCGCCCGGCGCAACGCCAAACCCGTCATCGTCGCCACCCAGATGCTCGACTCGATGATCGACAACTCCCGCCCCACCCGCGCCGAGGCCTCCGACGTCGCCAACGCCGTCATCGACGGCACCGACGCCGTGATGCTCTCCGGAGAGACCAGCGTCGGCAAATACCCCATCGAGACCGTGCGCACCATGGCCAAGATCGTCACGGCCGCCGAGGAGGACATCCTCGCCAAGGGCCTGCCGCCGCTCACCGAACGCAACAAACCCCGCACCCAGGGCGGAGCCGTCGCCCGCGCCGCCGCCGAGATGGGCGACTTCCTCGGCGCGAAGTTCCTCGTGGCGTTCACCCAGTCCGGCGACACCGCCCGCCGGCTCTCCCGCTACCGCTCGCCCATCCCCCTGATGGCCTTCACCCCCGAGCCGGCCACCCGCTCCCAGCTCAGCCTCACCTGGGGCGTGGAGACCTTCCTCGGCCCGGAGGCCGGCTCCACGGACGCCATGGTCGACCAGGTGGACGAACTCCTCCTGAGGTACGGCCGCTGCGAGAAGGGCGACGTCGTGGTCATCACCGCCGGCTCGCCCCCCGGCATCCCCGGCACCACCAACATGGTCCGAGTCCACCACATCGGCGAGGACGACAGCCCCAAGTAGCGGTGGCTCAGTACTTGGGGCCCACGTGGGCGTCCATGAGGGCTACGGAGGCTTTGCGGGCTACGGAGATGTTGTACGGGTTTCCGTGGCGGGTGCAGTGGGTCCATGTGATCCCGAGCCTGTCGAGTGTGTCCGTGTAGAGCCGCCGGATGTCGTCGGAGACGTTGGTGAAGAAGTAGCGGGGATACTCGTAGCGCCTGCGCTCGCCGCCGACCAGGCGAGTCGTCCAGTTGGTGACACGGCATCCGTCGGAGTGGATCAGGCCGCGGACGAACTCCCAGGGGTACTCGTCGACGATGTCCTGCTGCCAGGGCTCCAGGACGATCCGTCGCTCGTGCTTCTTGCCGGGGCCGTGCTGGGGGAAGAGGCAGGGCCAGTGCCTGCTGTAGGACTTCACCTCGACGCAGCCGGACCGGCGACGCGGCTTCACGCTGGGCAGCGGCATCACCCTGCGCATCGCCACCTCGGCCGCGGCGATCAGGCCGGTCTGAGAAGCGTTGCAGAAGACGGACAGGTGGTGCTGCTTGTGCTTCGAGATGATGTGGCCGTCGCCGAGATAGAGCCCCAGCAGGTACGCGTACGCCTCCCCGTCGACGGCGCGGCCGGTGCACCGGGGGCAGTCCGTCGGGGGCTCGTACTGCTCGCCTCGCGCCTTTCGGTCCTCGCTGCGCCACCAGCCGACGGTGCCCCGCGCCACGCCGAGACGCTCGGCGACCACCCTGTTGGGGACGCCCTGGCGCATGAGCTCGACCGCTTGGGCGCGCGTCGTGGGCGTGTGCTGGATCATGCGGACACGGTGCGTGACCGCGTGTCGCGACACGCAGCAAAAAGCGGAGGATCACGCGAATGTGATCCTCCGCTTTCACGGTGCCGGGTGCGGGATTCGAACCCGCAAGCCCTTTCAGGCAGAGGTGTTTGAGACCTCCGTGTATACCGTTCCACCAACCCGGCCAGGCACTGCGGTGAGTGTACCGGGTGCGCCGGGCTCGCCGCCGCTAGGTAGGCTGCATAGGCAGTGATACCTGCCCGCCCCGGAACGAGGAGCGCACGCGTGACCGCCCCCGAGTCGCCCCAGCCCGTAGACGTGCCCGACGACGACAAGTCGCACGTGCCTCCGCTGACGACCCGTGTCGTCATCGCCGAGGACGAGGCCCTGATCCGGCTCGACCTGAAAGAGATGCTGGAGGAGGAGGGGTACACCGTCGTCGGCGAGGCCGGGGACGGCGAGCAGGCCGTCGAACTGGCCCGCGAGCACCGCCCCGACCTGGTGATCCTCGATGTGAAGATGCCCAAGCTGGACGGCATCTCCGCGGCCGAGAAGATCGCCGAGGAGTCGATCGCCCCGGTGCTGATGCTGACCGCGTTCTCGCAGCGCGACCTGGTGGAGCGGGCCCGGGACGCCGGCGCCATGGCCTACCTGGTGAAGCCGTTCAGCAAGAGCGACGTCGTCCCGGCGATCGAGATGGCGGTGTCCCGGTTCACCGAGCTGCGGGAGCTGGAGAAGGAGGTCGCGGACCTCACCCTGCGGCTGGAGACGCGCAAGCTGGTGGACCGTGCGAAGTCCATCCTGCAGACGGAGTACGGGCTGACCGAGCCGGCCGCGTTCCGCTGGATCCAGAAGACGTCGATGGACCGGCGTCTGTCGATGCAGCAGGTCGCCGAGGCGGTCATCGCGGACAACGACGAGAAGAAGTCCGCGAAGAAGGGCTGAGCCCTCCGCGCACAGGACGAGGCCCGCGCCCCGGAGAAGGGGGCGCGGGCCTCGTCGTACGTGCGGTCCGCGGCGGGGTTCAGTCCTCGCCGAGGTACGCCTTGCGCACGGACTCGTCGTGCAGCAGGTCCTGTCCGGTGCCGGAGAGGACGATGCTGCCGACCTCCATGACGTGGCCCTGGTCGGCGAGCGAGAGCGCCGCCTGGGCGTTCTGCTCGACGAGCAGGATCGTCGTGCCGGAGGCCTTCAGTTCGACGATCGTGGCCATGATCTTCTGCATCATGATCGGCGAGAGGCCCATGGAGGGTTCGTCGAGCATCAGCAGCTTGGGCTGGGACATCAGGGCCCGGCCCATGGCGAGCATCTGCTGCTCACCGCCGGAGAGGGTACCGGCGGCCTGCTTCCTGCGTTCTCCGAGGATGGGGAAGAGGTCGTAGGCGCGCTGGATGTCCTTCTCGATGCCTTCCTTGTCCTTGCGGAGGAAGGCGCCGAGCTGGAGGTTCTCGGCGATGGTGAGGCGCGGGAAGATGTGCCGGCCCTCGGGGGAGTGGGCGAGTCCGAGGGAGACGATCTTGTGCGCGGGGACGCCGGTGAGTGGTTTGCCCTCGAAGAGGATCTTTCCGGAGCTGGGCTTGAGCAGTCCGGAGAGGGTGCGCAGGGTGGTCGTCTTGCCGGCGCCGTTGGTGCCGATGAGGGTGACGACCTGGCCGGCCTCGACGCTGAACGAGATGCCCTTGACGGCTTCGATCTTGCCGTAGGCGACCCTGAGGTCCTCGACCTCCAGCAGTGCGGTCACTGGGTGTCTCCCTTGGTGGTGCTGGTGCTCTCCGCGCTGTCGCTCCCGGCGTCGGCGCTCTCCGTGTCGCCGGTGGTGCCGGCGTCGGCGGGTGCGGCGTCGTCGGCGTCGTCCGGGCTGGTGGCGTCGGCCTGGGCGGGCTCGGGCGCGGCGTCGGTCTTCGGGGCGGTCGCCTCGGTGCCGGCGGCGACCTCGGCCGCCTCGACCTCGGCGGCCTCGGCCTGGCCGGGGTCGCCCTCGAAGGGTTCGCCGAGGTAGGCGGCGACGACGCGGTCGTCGGCCTGGACGACGTCGGAGGTGCCTTCGACGAGCTTCTCGCCCTGGACGAGGACGGCGACGCGGTCGCAGAGGTTGAAGATGAAGCGCATGTCGTGCTCGATGACGAGGACGGCGATGCCCTTGTCCCGGATGGCGAAGACGAGTTCTTCGGTGGTCCGGGTCTCCTGCGGGTTCATGCCGGCTGTCGGCTCGTCGAGGAGCAGCAGGCCGGGTTCGCTGGCGAGTGCCCGGGCGATCTCCAGCTTGCGCTGCTCGCCGTAGGGCAGGTTGCGGGCGAGGTGGTCGCGCTTGGCGGCGAGGCCGACGAACTCGAGGAGTTCCATGGCCTTGGCCTCGGACTCCTTTTCGGCCTTGCGGAAGCCGGGGCCGCGCAGGAGGGCGGACCAGAGGCCTTCCTTGGTGCGGGTGTGGCGGCCGACGAGGACGTTCTCCAGGACGGTCATGTTGGCGAAGAGCCGGATGTTCTGGAAGGTCCGGGCGATGCCGGCCTGGGTGACCAGGTGCGGTTTGGGCGGGAGGACCTTGCCCTTGAAGGCGACGGTGCCTTCGGTGGGGACGTACAGGCCGGTGAGGCAGTTGAAGAACGTGGTCTTGCCGGCGCCGTTGGGGCCGATCAGGCCGACGATCTCGCCGCTGTTGACGGTGAAGTCGACGGATCGGACGGCGGTGAGGCCGCCGAAGCGCATGGTGACGTCACGGGCTTCGAGTACGGGTGTCGTCATGGTTCTTTACGCCCCTGCCTTGGTGACGGCCGGTTCGTCGGTGAGCGTTCTCTGTTCGGGGACGTCGAGTTGGCCGATTTCGTGGAATTCGAGCTGGCGGCGGCGGTTGGCGATGATGCCTTCCGGCCGGAAGCGCATGAGCAGGACGAGCGCGATGCCGAAGGCGAGCAGTTCGTAGTTCTGGAGGAACTGGAGCTTCTCGGGGACCAGGTAGAGGACGCTGGCGCCGAGGAGCGGGCCGCTGACGGTGCCCATGCCGCCGAGGACGACGGCGGCGAGGAGGAAGGCCGAGTTGGGCGGGGCGGCGCCGGCGAACTGGTAGGGCTGGGGGTTGACGCTGTAGTTGACGTGGGCCATCACGGTGCCGGCGAGGCCGGCGAGGGAGGCGCCGAGGGCGAAGGCGATCAGCTTGACGCGGAAGCCGTTGATGCCCATGGCGGTGGCGGCGGTCTCGTCCTCGCGGATGGCGATCCAGGAGCGGCCGATGCGGGAGTCGGCGGCGCGGGTGAAGACGAGTACGACGATGGCCGTGACGATGAGCATCAGGAAGAGGTAGTTGGCGAATCGGCCGAGTGTGAACCCGGCTATCTGGTGTGCTTCGCCGAACTTGAACCCGAGGATGTCCAGGTCGGGGATCTGGGTGATGCCGTTGGGGCCGCGGGTGATGTCGGGTCCGGAGTCGCCGTCGAGGTTGTTGACGGTGATGCGGAAGATCTCTCCGAAGCCGAGGGTGACGATGGCCAGGTAGTCGCCGCGCAGTCGCAGGGTGGGGGCGCCGATGAGGACGCCGAAGACGAGCGAGGCGGCCATGCCGGTGAGGGCGGCGGCCCAGAAGGGGAAGTGCACTCCGGAGAAGCGGGAGTACTCGGAGCCGGAGACGAGGGCGGCCGCGTAGGCGCCGACGCCGAGGAAGGCGACGTAGCCGAGGTCGAGGAGGCCGGTGAGGCCGACGACGATGTTCAGGCCGAGCGCGACGGTGGCGAAGATGAGGATGTTGACGCCGACGTTGGCGTTGTGGTCGTCGCTCTGGGTGAACGGGAAGAGCACGGCGGCGAGGAAGGCCAGCGCGGAGGCGAAGCCCTTGTGGTGGGCGGCCATGGTCGCGTAGCGGTCGACGAGGCCGGTGTGCATCAGGCCCCAGGCGGCGAAGACGACGAGGAGGAGGAAGCCGATGAAGGTTTCGCTCGCGTCGTTGTCGATGCCGATGCCGTAGGTGAAGGCGATGAGGGCGACGGCGGTGCCGGCGGTGATGATGCCGCGCTCGAGGAGCGGGGACAGGGTGCCGGGGCGGGGCTGTGCGGGCTTCGTGAGGTAGCCGCGCAGGCCGGTGCCGGGGGCGGGGTGGGGCAGGGCGAGGGCGCCGATGACGGGGAGTGCGGAGGCGGCCATGGCGATGTAGGCGCCGGGGTCGAGGTTGACCAGGCCGTTGAGGTCGACGGCGATGGCGATGCCGGTGAACCAGCAGACGGTGAACGCCGACAGGGCGGTGAGGAAGACGGGGGAGGTGGCGCCGGCGGGGTTGAGCCAGCGCAGGCCCTTGGTGTTCCACAGGGTGAGGGCGAACAGCAGGGTGAGGGCGCCGGCGACGAGGGCGAGGATCTGGAGGCCCGCGGGGTAGCCGTAGACGGTGAGGTCGCCGGGGAACGCGGGGGTCCAGGTCCAGCTCATGAAGGTGCTGGCGATGGTGCCCACGGCGCCGGTGGCGATGAGCAGGCGGGCGGCGGCGGGCGGCAGCGGGACGGGCCCGTGGGTGGCCGTGGCCGGTGCTTGGGTGGTGGTGTCGGTCATGGTGCTCACGCCCTGTCCGCGACGCGCTCGCCGAGCAGGCCTTGTGGTCTGAAGAGGAGGACGAGGATGAGGAGGACGAAGGCCCAGACGGCGGCCCAGCCGCCTCCGCCGAGCTGCTGCATGCCGGGGATGTCGGCGATGTAGGCGGTGGCCATGGCTTCGGCGAGGCCGAGGACGAGGCCGCCGAGCATGGCGCCGTAGATGTTGCCGATGCCGCCGAGGACGGCCGCGGTGAATGCCTTGAGGCCGGCGATGAAGCCCATGTCGTAGGAGACGGAGCCGTACTTGAGGCCGTAGGAGAGGCCGGCGACGGCGGCGAAGAAGCCGCCGATGGCGAAGGCGATGACGATGATGCGGTTGGTGTCGATGCCCATGAGCTGTGCGGTGTCCGGGTCCTGGGCGGTGGCCTGCATGGCGCGGCCGGTGCGGGAGAGCCGGACGAAGAAGGCGAGGACGGCCATGCACAGGGGGGCGGCGATGATGAGGAAGACGTCGCCGCTCTGGACGGTCACGGAGCCGAGGTGCAGGGGGCCGAAGGGCAGCTGCGGGAAGACGCGGGCCGACTTGGCGTCGGGGTACCAGTTGAAGACGGCCTGCTGCAGGGCGAGTGAGAGACCGATGGCGGTGATGAGTGGTGCGAGGCGTGGTGCGCCGCGCAGGGGGCGGTAGGCGAAGCGCTCGGCGCCGACGGCGATGAGCACGGCGACCAGTGCGCCGCCGATGAGCATCGCCGGCAGGGCTATCCACATGGATATGCCGTCCGGCAGGGCGAGGTAGACCGTGAGTGCGCCGAAGCCTCCGGTCATGAAGATCTCGCCGTGGGCGAAGTTGATGAGCTGGACGATGCCGTACACCATCGTGTAACCGATGGCGATCAGCCCGTACATCGAGCCGAGGAACAGCCCGTTGGCCAGCTGCTGCGGCAGGGTGTTCACCGCATGGCCTCCATGTGGTGGGGAGAGTCAGGGGGGGGCGTAGAAGGCGGGCCGCGCGGTGACGGTGGTCTGCGCCGCGCGGCCCTGGTGGTGCGGTGTGTCCGGCTGAACTACTTCGGGTTGGCGACGCCGCTCTTGGCGGACTTCCACTCGCCGTTGGTGACCTTGTAGACGGTCAGCTGCTTGTTGGTGGTGTCGCCGTACTCGTCGAACGAGATCTTGCCGGAGATGCCGTCGAAGGAGCTCTTCTGGACGGCGTCGACGACCTGCTGGCGGGCGTCGGAGGGCACCTTGCCGTCCTTCACGACCTGGCCGACGGCCTTGATGATGGCGGTGGTGGCGTCGTAGGCGTAGGAGCCGTAGGTGCCGTAGTCGCCGGGGTACTTCTTGGCCTTGTAGGCGGCCACGAAGTCCTTGGCGGCGGGCAGGGTGTCGACGGGAACGCCGATGGAGGTGACGAGGTCGCCCTCGGCGGCCTTGCCGGCGGTCTTGATGTAGGTCGGGGTGAACATGCCGTCGCCGCCGAACAGCGGGATGTCGGCGCCGGCGTCCTTGAGCTGCTTGGTCAGCACCTGGGACTCGTCGTACTGGCCGCCGTAGTAGAGGATGTCGGCGCCCGAGTTCTTGATCTTGGTGGCGAGGGTGGAGAAGTCGCGGTCACCGGTGTTGACGTGGTCGGTGCCGACGACCTTGCCGCCCTGCTTGGCGAACTGGGCCTTGAAGATCTTGGAGAGGCCGGCGCCGTAGGTCTGCTTGTCGTCGACTACGAAGGCCTTCTTCTTCTTGAGGCCGTTGTAGGCGTAGTCGGCGGCGAAGGCGCCCTGGAGGGCGTCGGTGGTGGCCGTGCGGAAGTAGGACTTGAACGGGCGGGACTTGCTGGTCTGCCAGTTCTTGCCCTGGGTCAGCTCGGGCGCGGTGTTGGAGGGGGAGATCTCCACCAGGTTGGCCGAGGCGAGGGTCTGCTGCATCTGGGTGGCCACGCCGGAGTTGAGCGGGCCGACGACGCCGAGGACGTCCTTCTCGGCGACGAGCTGGGAGGCGTTCTGCTGGCCGGTGGCGGGGATCGCCTTGTCGTCCAGTGCCTTGATCTTGAAGGTGACGCCGGGGACGGTCTTGTTCTTGTTGGCGTCGTCGACGGCGATCTGGGCGCCGTACTGGATGCCGAGACCCGTCGCGGAGTTCTGACCGGTCAGCGGGGCGTCGACGCCGATCGTGACCGTCACGTTGCCGCTGTCGCCGCCCTTGCTGTCGTCGTTGCGGGAGCCGCAGGCGGTGAGGGTCAGAGCTCCGGTGGTCAGAACGGAGGTAAGAATCACCAGAGAACGCTGTCGCACAATCGATCCTTTCCGCAGGCACGTTCGCCCCGTGTGTGGGGCGTTGGGTGCCGCGCCGGTACCGAACTCCCGATGGAGCGGTGACTGGCCGTGACTCTAAGCGTGTGTGCACAACGTGGAGGAGTGCTTGTCCAAGGCTGTGACGCTCTTGTTATGACACGAGGTAATGCAGAGCGGTACTGGGTGGGGGGAACGCATGAATTCAGGTCGATTCGCCCCGTCCGCATTCTGAGAACGTGCAGGACGGCGTCGGCGTGTTCAGGCGTCTCGTCGGTTTTGGTAATTACGCAACTCTGTTGCTGCAGGCGACTTTCGGGGCTGCTGCGCGCTCCTGGGATCCGTGGGCGCGGTGGCCGAAACCGAGAATCTGGATTGCGCGCGTATTACATAGAGTTACCGCGAAGGAAAGGAGCCCGACGGGGTCGGCGCTTTTCCGCGTTCCGCCCATGGGGAGGATTGTGATGATCTTGCGGGGAAGCGTCCCTTTGTCCGGAAGAGGGGCGCGCGGCGCGGTGCGGCGGTGCCCGGACGCGCGCGGCGGCGAGGCGCGGATCCGTCCGGGACGGGGCGGGGCGGGCCCGCGGTCTGCCGGGCCGTCAACTTGGGTGCGGCGGCAGGGCGGTGACGCTGTTTCGCGTCGCGGTCACCGGGTGAGTGGGGATGGAGCGGGCGGGGCCGTGGCGGGCCGGCGGGGCCTGGGCGGCCCCGCCGGACGGCGGTCAGGCGCCGGTGTTCGGCACGTGCGCCTCGTCGCCCTTGCGGACGTCGCGCAGCAGGCACGTCAGCCGGGCGGTGCAGACCCGGCGTCCCTCCTCGTCGCTGATGACGATCTCGTACGTGGCCGTGGAGCGCCCCCGGTGCACGGGCGTGGCCACGCCGGTCACCAGGCCCGAGCGGGCGCCGCGGTGATGGGTGCAGTTCAGGTCGACGCCGACCGCGATCTTCGAGCTGCCGCCGTGCAGCATGGAGCCGACCGAGCCCAGGGTCTCCGCCAGCACCGCGGACGCGCCGCCGTGCAGCAGCCCGTACGGCTGGGTGTTGCCCTCGACCGGCATGGTGCCGACGACCCGCTCCGCCGACGCCTCCAGGATCTGCACGCCCATGCGAGTGCCGAGGTGGCCCGCGGAGAACAGTGCGGGCAGGTCGACGCCGAGCGCGGCGTACTCGTCGACGACATCCTGCGGGAATTTCACCTGCTGCTGCTCACCCATGGGCGCGGCTCCGTTCTCGTACAGCTGTCACGTGGCTGAGCAAACGCTCAGTCGGTCGCCGATTGTTCCAGACGGCCTTCCGGGCGGGACTGCGGGCGGTGGTCGCCCGGACGGCTCCCCGGTGCGTCCCCCGGGGCCGGCTCCAGCCGGACCACGACGGACTTGCTGGCCGGGGTGTTGCTGGTGTCGGCGGTGGCGTCCAGCGGCACCAGCACGTTGGTCTCCGGGTAGTAGGAGGCGGCGCAGCCCCGGGCCGTCGGGTAGTGCACGACGCGGAAGCCGGACGCCCGCCGCTCCACGCCGTCCCGCCACTCGCTCACCAGGTCGACGTACGACCCGTCGGCGACCCCCAGCGCGCGCGCGTCCTCGGGGTTCACCAGCACCACGCGGCGGCCGCCCGTGATGCCGCGGTAGCGGTCGTCCAGGCCGTAGATGGTGGTGTTGTACTGGTCGTGCGAGCGCAGCGTCTGCAACAGCAGCCGCCCGGCGGGGAGTTCCGGGTACTCCACGGGGGCCGCGGTGAAGTTCGCCTTCCCGGTCGCGGTCGGGAAGCGGCGCTCGTCGCGCGGCGCGTGCGGCAGGGCGAAGCCGCCGGGCCGGGCCACCCGCGCGTTGAAGTCCTCGAAGCCGGGGATGACGCGCGCGATGCGGTCGCGGATCGTCGCGTAGTCCTTCTCGAACTCCTCCCAGGGCACCCTGCTGTCCGCGCCCAGCACCCGGCGCGCCAGCCGGCACACGATCGCCGTTTCGGACAGCAGGTGCCGGCTCGCCGGCTCCAGGCGGCCGCGTGAGGCGTGCACCATGCCCATGGAGTCCTCGACGGTCACGAACTGCTCGCCGCCGCCCCGCACATCGCGCTCCGTGCGGCCCAGGGTCGGCAGGATCAGGGCACGCGCGCCCGTGACCACGTGCGAGCGGTTCAGCTTCGTCGACACGTGCACGGTCAGCCGCGCGCGCCGCATGGCCGCCTCGGTGACCTCCGTGTCGGGGGAGGCGGAGACGAAGTTGCCGCCCATGGCGAAGAACACCTTCGCCTCGCCGTCGCGCAGCGCGCGGATGGCCCGCACGACGTCGAAGCCGTGCTCGCGCGGCGGCGCGAACCCGAACTCCTTCTCCAGGGCGTCCAGGAAGGCCGGTGCGGGCCGTTCGAAGATGCCCATCGTGCGGTCGCCCTGCACGTTGGAGTGGCCGCGCACCGGGCACACACCCGCGCCGGGACGGCCGATGTTGCCACGCAGCAGGAGGAAGTTGACGACCTCGCGGATGGTCGGCACGGAGTGCTTGTGCTGGGTGAGGCCCATCGCCCAGCAGACGATGGTCCGCCGGGAGGCGAGGACCATGCCGAGGGCCAGCTCGATCTCCGCGCGCGTGAGACCGGTGGCCGCGAGTGTCCCGTCCCAGTCGGCGGCGCGGGCCGCCTCCGCGAATTCCTCGAATCCGTGGGTGTGTTCCGCCACGAACTCCTCGTCGACCGCGCCGTCGGTGTCGAGGATCAGCTTGTTGAGGAGGCGGAACAGGGCCTGGTCGCCGCCGATGCGGATCTGCAGGAACAGATCGGTGAGCGCGGCGCCCTTCAGCATGCCCTGCGGGGTCTGCGGGTTCTTGAACCGCTCCAGGCCGGCCTCGGGCAGCGGGTTGACGCTGATGATCCGCGCGCCGTTCGCCTTGGCCTTCTCCAGCGCGGAGAGCATGCGCGGGTGGTTCGTCCCGGGGTTCTGCCCGGCCACGATGATCAGGTCGGCCTGGTGGAGGTCCTCCAGCAGGACGCTGCCCTTGCCGATGCCGATGGTCTCCGACAGGGCCGAACCGGACGACTCGTGGCACATGTTGGAGCAGTCCGGCAGGTTGTTGGTGCCGAGCTCGCGCGCGAAGAGCTGGTAGAGGAACGCGGCCTCGTTGCTGGTGCGGCCGGAGGTGTAGAAGACGGCCTCGTCGGGGGAGGCGAGGGCGGAGATCTCCTCGGCGATGATGCCGAAGGCGCGTTCCCAGGAGACCGGCTCGTAGTGCGTGCCGTCCTCGGCGAGGTGCATGGGGTGGGTGAGCCGGCCCTGCTGGCCCAGCCAGTAGCCGCTGCGCCGGGCGAGATCGGCGACCGGGTGGGCGGCGAAGAACTCCGGGGTGACCCGGCGCAGGGTGGCCTCCTCGGCCACCGCCTTGGCGCCGTTCTCGCAGAACTCCGCCTTGTGCCGGTGCTCCGGCTCCGGCCAGGCGCAGCCCGGGCAGTCGAAGCCGTCCTTCTGGTTCACGCGCAGCAGCGTCAGCGCGGTGCGCCGCACGCCCATCTGCTGCTGGGCGATGCGCAGGGTGTGGCCGATGGCCGGCAGGCCCGCCGCCGCGTGTTTGGGCTGCGCGACCTGTGGCGCGTCCTGGACCGGATCACCCTTGGGCGGCTTCGTCGCCATCGCCCGCTCCCCTTCGACTGCGTGTGAGACGTACGCCGCCGATCCTCCCACGGGGTACCGACAGGCGGCCGGGGCGGGCGTGCCGGTACGCGCACGCCGCGCGGCCGCCGCCCGCCGTGGTGGTGCGGGCCCCTCGGCGTCCGCCGCGTCCGCCGTGGCGGTGCGGGCCGGCTTCGGGGTCCGCCGAGGAGCGGGCCGGTCCCGGCTGTCAGTGGGGCGTGGCAGGATCGGGGACGTGGCAGAGACAGCATCGAAGAAGACCGACAGCAATCCCGGCGGCCGTCCCCGGCTGATGCTCATGGACGGGCACTCGCTGGCCTACCGCGCGTTCTTCGCGCTGCCCGCGGAGAACTTCACCACCGCGACGGGCCAGCCGACGAACGCGATCTACGGCTTCGCGTCGATGCTGGCCAACACCCTGCGTGACGAGGCGCCCACGCACTTCGCGGTGGCCTTCGACGTCTCCCGCAAGACCTGGCGCTCCGAGCGGTTCACCGAGTACAAGGCGAACCGCTCCAAGACCCCCGACGAGTTCAGGGGGCAGGTCGAGCTGATCGGCGAGCTGCTCGACGCCATGCACGCGCAGCGCTTCGCCGTCGAGGGCTTCGAGGCGGACGACGTCATCGCCACCCTCGCCACCCAGGCCGAGGCCGAGGGCTTCGAGGTGCTGATCGTCACCGGCGACCGCGATTCCTTCCAGCTCGTCACCGAGCACACGACCGTGCTGTACCCGACGAAGGGCGTCTCGGAGCTGACCCGGTTCACCCCGGAGAAGGTTTTCGAGAAGTACGGACTGACGCCCGCCCAGTACCCGGACTTCGCCGCCCTGCGCGGCGACCCGTCCGACAACCTCCCCGGCATCCCCGGTGTCGGCGAGAAGACCGCCGCGAAGTGGATCAACCAGTTCGGCTCGTTCGCGGAGCTGGTCGAGCGCGTCGAGGAGGTCAAGGGCAAGGCGGGCCAGAACCTCCGCGACCACCTGGAGTCGGTCAAGCTCAACCGGCTGCTCACCGAGCTGGAGCGCCAGGTGGAGCTGCCGAAATCGGTCACCGAGCTGGAGCGGGCGCCGTACGACCGCAAGACCGTCGCGATGGTCCTGGACACCCTGGAGATCCGCAACCCGTCGCTGCGCGAGCGGCTCTTCGCCGTCGACCCGGGCGCCGAGGAGGCCGAGGCCACGCCGGTCGCGACGCAGGGCGTGGAGCTGGACGGCACCGTCCTGGGCACCGGTGAGCTGGCCGGCTGGCTCGCCGGGCACGGCACCGGGACCCTCGGCGTCACCACGGTCGGCACATGGGCGCTGGGCACCGGCTCGGTCACCGAGGTCGCCCTCGCCGCGGCCGGGGGACCGGCCGCCTGGTTCGACCCGGCCGAGCTGGACGAGGCCGACGAGCGCGCCTTCGCCGGCTGGCTCGCCGACGCCGGCCGCCCGAAGGTGTTCCACAACGCCAAGGGCGCCATGCGGGTCCTCGCCGAGCACGGCTGGCGCGTCGAGGGCGTCGTGATGGACACCGCGCTCGCCGCCTACCTGGTCAAGCCGGGCCGCCGCTCCTTCGACCTGGACGCGCTGTCCCTGGAGTACCTGCACCGCGAGCTGGCACCCGCCGCCGCGGCCGACGGCCAGCTCGCCTTCGGCACGGACGAGGGCGCCGAGGCGGAGGCCCTGATGATCCAGGCCCGCGCCGTCCTCGACCTCGGAGAGGCCTTCGAGAGCCGTCTCGAGGAGGTCGGGGCCGCCGACCTGCTGCGGGACATGGAGCTGCCCACCTCGGCCCTGCTCGCCCGCATGGAGCGCGACGGCATCGCGGCCGACCGCGCCCACCTCGAGGCGATGGAGCAGACCTTCGCGGGCGCCGTGCAGCAGGCCGTGAAGGAGGCCCACGCCGCGGCCGGCCGCGAGTTCAACCTGGGCTCGCCCAAGCAGCTCCAGGAAGTCCTCTTCGGCGAGCTGGCCCTGCCGAAGACGAAGAAGACCAAGACCGGCTACACCACCGACGCCGACGCCCTGGCCTGGCTCGCCACCCAGACCGACAACGAACTGCCGGTGATCATGCTCCGGCACCGCGAGCAGGCGAAGCTGCGCGTCACCGTCGAGGGCCTGATCAAGACCATCGCCGCCGACGGCCGTATCCACACCACGTTCAACCAGACGGTGGCAGCGACCGGCAGGCTGTCGTCCACCGACCCGAACCTGCAGAACATCCCGGTCCGCACCGACGAGGGCCGGGCGATCCGCCGCGGCTTCGTGGTCGGCGGGGGCTTCGAGTCCCTGATGACCGCCGACTACAGCCAGATCGAGCTGCGCGTCATGGCCCACCTCTCCGAGGACGAGGGCCTGATCGAGGCGTTCACCACGGGCGAGGACCTGCACACCACGGTCGCCTCCCAGGTCTTCTCCGTAGAGCGGGACGCGGTCGAGGCGGAGATGCGCCGCAAGATCAAGGCCATGTCCTACGGCCTGGCCTACGGACTGTCCGCCTTCGGCCTGTCCCAGCAGCTGAACATCGAGGCGGCCGAGGCCCGCGGCCTGATGGACACCTACTTCGAGCGCTTCGGCGGCGTACGCGACTATCTGCGCCGGGTCGTCGACGAGGCACGGGCCACGGGCTACACGGCGACGCTCTTCGGACGCCGCCGCTACCTCCCCGACCTCAACAGCGACAACCGCCAGCGCCGCGAGGCCGCCGAACGCATGGCCCTCAACGCCCCCATCCAGGGCACGGCGGCCGACATCGTCAAGATCGCCATGCTCAACGTCCACCGGGCCCTCGGCGAGGCGGACCTCAAGTCCCGCCTGCTGCTGCAGGTGCACGACGAAATCGTGCTGGAGATCGCTCCCGGCGAGCGCGCGGCCACGGAGGAGATCGTCCGCCGCGAGATGGCCGGCGCCGTCCGGCTGCGCGCCCCGCTCGACGTCTCGGTGGGCGTGGGCCGCGACTGGGAGTCGGCGGCGCACTGACACCCGGCCGGCACGCTCCGCGAGCAGGGCGAACCCCGGCCCCGGCCGGCCCCGGCCGGGCCCGGCGGCCCGGTGCCCGCACGGGGACGCGGTGACACACGCACCGCGTCCCTCCCCGGGCACCGCACCTTCCGCCGGCACCCCTGACCGGCGGAACGGCGGCGGCGTCCTTCACTCACGTGGACCCCGCCAGAACGCACCCCCATGTCCGCAGCCGCAACACTGCGGACATGGGTATACGCATGCTCCACCGCCGGACACCCGAGGTACGGGACGGCGCCAGGGCCGAGGCCGGCAGTGCCTCCGGCCCGGCCACGGCCCCCTCGCCGGTCCCGGCCCTCGCGGCCGGCGCAAGCACCGCCCGCATCCCCCTCGACCGGGCCGCCGCCGCCCGCAGCGCCGCGGCCCGCCTGCTGCGCCGGCCGGGCACCCGTCCGAGCCGCACCGCCGGCCGGCGCGCCCGGGCGGACCTCGCCCGCGCCTACCTGGCGCTGCTGCTCACCGCGATCCCCCGGACCCGCCCCAGACGCACCCTCACCGTCTTCGTGGCCGCCCTCACCGAGCCGCCGACCGGTCCCGGCCCGCGGCAGCGACCACCCCGCCAGGACCGCCCGGAACCCGGACCGGGCGCCACACCCTGACCCCGGCCGCGTACAGCAGCACTCCGAGCAGCAGCCCGGCACCGACCCCGAAACACAGCGTCGGCACCAGATCCAGCGGCCGCACGGACGGACCCCAGTACGCCCACCAGCGCACCGCCCGCTGCACAGCCCCCGCCAGGGCACAGCCCCCGATCACGGCCGCCGCTCACCACCGGTCCCCGACCGACAGCGCGGGCACCCCCGCCGGCTCCCCGGCGGGCGCCCGCCGCACCGCCCCCACCAGGAACACGGCGATCACCACGGCCGCCACCGCGGACGAGCCGTACTGCAGCCACGTGTACCTCGGCAGGCCCGCCACCACCCCGCCGAGTCCCGGGACCAGCCGCGACCCCCACCGGTCGTGGTGCGTGAACGCGTCCCACACGACGTGCGTCAGCGCGCCGAGCGCCGCCGAGACGTACCACCACAGCACGCGGCCGGCCCGTACGCGCGCGCGTGGCGCACCGCAGCGCAGCAGAGCGGCCCCACGCCCCTGGCGGGCCCGGGGGAGCAGCGCGACCAGGGGCTCCCGCACGAACAGCCACAGCCCCACGAGCGCCCAGGCGATCAGGACGTCCACGCCGGCCACCCCCGGCAGGGAGTGCGTGACCGTCCCGAACTCCATCGCGTCGCGCCGGACGCTCGCCGCGTAGTAGGTCACGTCGGGTGCGAAGGACCCCGCGACGAGTACCGAGGGCACCAGCCGGCCCCGGCCACCGCCGTCCCGGCGGACGGCGGGCAGTACGGCCGCCGCGTGGCTGAGTGTGAACGGCAACAGGGCCCCCTCGGGCGGTCGTCGGCCACGGCTTCGCGACCGGTGATCACGTCCGGTCCAGTATGCGTCGGCGCCGTTCCGGACTCCCGCGGCCCGACAGTGTCGGCCAACCGGTGAAAACCGGACTCGAACGGGTGCCCCCGGCAGGCAAGTTGTCGTAGGGTCACCTGGGTTGCCGTGCCGGGCGGCACGGTCGCACACCCGTCGCGCGGACGGAAACGCGGAACAGGGGCAACCAGAGCACCGGGTCAACCGTCACACCAGAGCGAGGCAGACAGACGGAGACGGACGCGGCACGCGTCCACGGGAGGGGTTCACTCTATGGCGGCGCATTTCGGCAGGCGGCTGCGCAAGGGAGCGGCGACCACCGCCGTGGCCGCGGCGGCGGTCGCGGCACTGTCCGCGTCCCAGGCTCCGGGAGCGGCCGGCGACGACCACGGCAGACCGGCCGCGGCCGGCTCCAGCAGCCCCGCACCCGATGCCGCCTCCGACGGCGACGCCACCGGCAACTCGCCGTACTACACGGACCTTCCGCCGCTGAAGAGCCCCAACCCCAGCCCCTCGTCGGCCGTCGGTGACCCCGTCGCCCGCGGAGAGGCGGAGGCCGGCATCCCCGCGACCGTCCTCGACGCCTACAAGAAGGCCGAGGCCGAGCTGCGCTCGTCCAAGCCCGGCTGCAACCTGCCCTGGCAACTCCTGGCCGCCATCGGCAAGGTGGAGTCCGGTCAGGCCCGCGGCGGCCGCGTCGACGCCGACGGCACCACGGTCGGCCGGATCCTCGGCCCGCAGCTCGACGGCAACGGCTTCGCGCTCATCAAGGACACCGACCACGGCGAGTACGACGGCAACAGCCACTACGACCAGGCCATCGGCCCGATGCAGTTCATCCCGTCGACCTGGGCCTGGGCCGGACGCGACGGCAACGCCGACGGCAAGGCCGACCCGAACAACGTCTACGACGCCGCCCTCGCCGCGGGCCACTACCTGTGCCGCAACGACTGGGACATGTCCACCGAGCCCGGCCTGCACAGCGCGATCCTCAGCTACAACAACTCCCAGGACTACCTGAACCTGGTCCTGAACTGGCTGCAGTACTACCGCAAGGGCACCCACTCCGTGCCCGACGGCACCGGCGGCGTGCCCAGCCACCGCAGCGACGACGGCACCCCGAGCACCCACACCCCGGCACCGTCCGACCCGCCGGCGAAGCCCGGCCACAAGCCGGACCCGAAGCCCGACCCGAAGCCGCACCAGCCGGGCGGCGGCAGCGAGAGCCCCGACCCCCAGCCGCCGAAGCCGCCGGTCCCGCCGAAGCAGCCCACCCCGTCCGACACCGTGGACCACCTCGAGGACGCGGGCACCGCGCGGCTCACCGCGATGGCCGGCCACGCGTTCGGGCAGCGGATCGCCACCCGCGCCGAGACCAAGACGGGAACGGCCGTCGCCAAGGTCAGGGTCCGGTTCACCATCACCGGCGACACCGACGCCACCTTCGCCGGCGGCGAGACCGTCGCCACCGTCGCCACCGACGCCAAGGGCGTGGCGCACGCACCGGACCTCCAGGCCGGCGAGAAGACCGGCGACTTCAAGATCACCACCGCTGTCGTCGGCCACCAGGTCAAGAGCGTCGGCTACACCGCCACCGTCACCGCCCGCGCCGCCGACACCCTCACCCGCACCGGCGACACCGCGATGACCTGCACCCCGGGCGGCGAGTTCGCCGAGCAGATCCAGGTGAAGGCGACGTACAAGGGCGCCGCCGCGGACCGCGTCGCGGCCACCGCCACCCTGATCAAGGCCGACGACGACGCCACAGAGAACGACAAGGGCCCCTACTTCAAGGACGCCGACGGCAAGACCGTCCGCACCCTCACCGGCCTCAAGACCGACGCCGAGGGCCGGCTCACGCTGCCCAAGCTGTACGCCGACGACACCACCGGCACCTTCCTGCTCCGGGTCACCACCCCCGGCGGCGGCACCGTCACCGTCGAACTGAAGGTCGCCGCCGCCGACGCCTCGGCGAGCCCCTCACCGAGCCCGTCCGCGACCTCCTGACAGCACGCACGGCCCGGCCGGTACGGCCGGCAGAAGACGGCGAGGGCGCCCCTCCGCTCCGGCGGACGGGCGCCCTCGCCGTCTCGGCGCGTGACCCGGCGCGCCCGGGATCAGCGCCCGAGCCGCGCGTTGGTGTGCCGGGTGGGCTCCGCGGCCGCCGGGTCCTCCGGCCACGGATGCTTCGGATAACGCCCGCGCAGCTCCGCGCGCACGTCCCGGTAGCCGCCCCGCCAGAACGAGGCGAGGTCGGCCGTGACGGCGGCGGGCCGCCCGGCCGGCGAGAGCAGGTGCACCAGCAGCGGCACCCCCGCCACGGCCGGCGTCTCCCGCAGCCCGAACATCTCCTGAAGCTTCACGGCGAGGACCGGCCGCTCCGGATCCCGGTAGTCGATCCGGATCCTGGACCCGCTCGGCACGGTGATCCGCTCCGGCGCCAGCTCGTCCAGCCGGGCCGCGTCCCCGCTCGCCCACGGCAGCAGCCGCGCCAGCGCCTGCCCGGCGTCGATCCGCCCGAGATCCGCCCGCCGCCGGGCCCGGCCGAGCTCCGGCTCCAGCCACTCGTCCACGCGCGCGTGCAGCGCCTCGTCCGACACCTCCGGCCAGGGCTCACCCGCATGCGCCCGCAGGAACGCCAGCCGCTGCCGCAGCGCCGTCGCCTCCGGCGACCAGCGCAGCAGACCCAGCCCCTCGTCCCGCAGCCCTGCCACCAGGGCCGCACGCACGAGCGCCGGATCGGGCTCCCTCAGCGGCCGCACGGCCAGCTCCACCGCCCCCAGACGTTCGACATGCCGGGCCACGACGTCCCCGCCGGCCCAGCGCACCTCGTCCCGCTCCCCGAGGAGCGCACCGGCGGCGGCCCGGGCCACCTCCTCGGAGACGGCCGCACCGAGCCGCACACGCGCGTGGCCCTTCCCCGCGGCCCGGTCGGCGACGGCGACGACGATCCAGGGCGCACCACCCAGCGCCGACCCCTCACCCAGCTCCGCCCGGGTCCCGGAGGCCATGAGATACGAACCGCCGTCGAGCCTCGCCACCCGCTCCGGAAACGCCAGAGCGACGGTCGGCCCGACCAGCCCGTCCGCCCCGGTCCCCGAGCCCGGCGCGGCCCCGGCACCCACCCGCGACCCGTGATCACCGGCGGCCGGCGCAGCGGACTCCGCCGAGACGGCCCGCAGCCGCCGCACCTCCGCCGCCCACCGGCGCGCGTACGCGTCACCGCCACGCCGGGCGCGCCGCAGCGCCCCGGCGAGATCGTCCCCGTACTCCCGCGGCACCTCCTCGGACAGCAGGGCGACCGCCTCCGCGCCCCTGCCCCCGGTGTCCAGCAGGGCCCGCCCCAGCCGCGGATGCACCCCCAGCCGGCCCAGCCGCACCCCGAGCCCGGTGGCCCGCCCCGCTGGATCCACCGCGCCCACGGCCGTCAGCACCTCCCGCGCCGCCGCCATCGCGCCACCCGGCGGCGGATCGAGCAACGCCAGCCCCGAGGCGTCGGGATCACCCCAGCAGGCCGCCTGAAGGGCGAACGCCGTCAGGTCGGCCACCTTGATCTCCGGCGCCGGGAAAGCCGTCAGCCGGCCGTCCTCAGCCTCCGTCCAGCACCGGTACACCACACCCGGCGCCTCACGTCCGGCCCGCCCCGCCCGCTGCCGCCCGGCGGCACGCGACGCCCGCACCGTCACCAGCCCGCTCAGCCCGCGCGCGTGATCCACCCGCGGCTCCCGCGCGAGACCCGAGTCCACCACCACCCGCACCCCGGGCACCGTCAGCGACGACTCCGCCACCGACGTCGCCAGCACGACCCGGCGCCGCTCCCCGGGCACCAGCACCGCGTCCTGCACGGCGGCCGGCGCCCTGCCGTGCACCTGGAGCACGTCCACCGCGCCCAGGCCCCCGAGCTGCCCGGCCACCCGCGCGATCTCACCCACGCCGGGCAGGAAGCACAGCACGTCCCCCTCACGCTCGGCCAGCGCCCGCCGCACCACCGAGGCCACATGGGCGAGCAGCGCCGGATCCACCCGCATCCCGTGCGGCGGCCGCACCGGCCGCGCCGAAGGCGCCCACACGACCTCGACCGGATGCGCGACGCCCGCCGCCTCGACCACCGGCGCCCCGCCCAGCAGCCGCGCCCACCCCTGGGCGTCCGTCGTCGCCGACGCGGCCACCAGGCGCAGCTCCGGGCGCAACGCCTGCCGCACGTCCCACAGGAACGCGGCCACCGTGTCGGCGTCCAGATGCCGCTCATGGCACTCGTCGAGCACCACCACGTCGACGCCCGCCAGCTCCTGGTCCCGCTGCAGCCGCTGCAGCAGCACACCCGTGGTCACGACCTCCACGCGCGTGTTCCGCCCCACGGCCCGCTCGCCGCGCACCGTGTAGCCGACGCTCTCGCCGGTCCGCTCGCCGAGCAGCCACGCCATCCGCCGGGCCGCGGCCCGCGCCGCGATCCGCCGCGGCTCGGCCACCACGACACGCCGCGCGGGCCCGCCACCGGCCAGCCCCGCCAGCACGAGCGGCACCAGCGTCGTCTTGCCGGTGCCGGGCGGCGCCACCAGGACGGCGGTGCCGTCCGCGTCCAGGGCGTCGGTCAGAGCGGGCAGGGCGGCCCGCACGGGCAGCAGGTCCAGGGCGTCGTAACGGATCACGCCCCCAGTGTCGTACGCCGGCGAAAACGCCCTCCGCACGCATGCGTGCGGGGACAACGCCTCCTCGCGCGCGTACGGGCACGCACGCGCGCGGAAACGACGGAGACGAACGCCGTCCTCAGTCCCGCTCGCACACGAAGATCGCCGTGCCCGGGATCAGGTTCCCGCGCAACGGGGACCAGCCGCCCCACTCCGAGGTGTTCCACGCCGGCCACTCCGGCTCCACCAGGTCCACCAGGCGCAGACCCGAGGCCACGACGTCCCGGACCCGGTCCCCGAGCGTCCTGTGGTGCTCGACGTACACCGCCCGGCCCTGCTCGTCCTGCTCCACATAGGGCGTGCGGTCGAAGTAGGAGGCGGACACCGACAGCCCCTCCGGTCCGGGCTCGTCCGGGAAGGCCCAGCGGATCGGGTGCGTCACCGAGAAGACGAACCGGCCGCCCGGCCGCAGCACCCGGCGCACCTCGCGCAGCACCAGCCGCGGATCGGCGACGAACGGCAGCGCCCCGTACGCGGAGCACACCAGGTCGAAGGAACCGTCCGCGAACGGCAGCGCGCCGGCGTCGGCGCAGACCAGCGGAATCGCTCCGCCGATCCGCAGCGAGTGCTGCAGCTGGCGGTGCGAGAGGTCCAGGGCCACCGGCCGGGCGCCCTGGGCGGCCAGCCAGCGCGAGCACTGGGCGGCGCCCGCACCGATCTCCAGGACCTCCTTGCCCTTCAGCTCCTGCGGCGGGCCCAGCAGCTCCGCCTCCACCTCGTCCAGGCCCTCCGGACCCCACACGAAGCGGTCGTCGCCGAGAAAGGTCCCGTGCTCGATCTGGTACTCGTCCGCGTTGCGGTCCCACCAGCCCCGGTTGGCCCGGCTGCTCTCCGCGACCCCGGCGTCACGCCGGGTGGCTTCCGCCTCGAACCCGTCGGGTTCGGGCTGTTCCGGCTCTTGGATGATCGGCTCCCTCGTCGTACTCTTCCGTCCAACCCGCCGGGCGCGACACGGGGGGACGAAGGCCCGTGCGGCCTCGCGGGACGTTTCCTGCGCCGGTTATGCGGCGATCCGCCCCGGGTGTGCGCCTTCGCGCATTGACCATGCCCGGCTGCCCCCGTATGCTACAAGTTGCGCTGCGGGCCTGCGCACCTCAGACGTAGCAGGCTGCGCTCGCATCTGTTGTATGTCCCCTCGGTTGTCGAGGCGCCATCACCAGTTCCTGGTGGGGCGCTTCCTTGGCTGTCCGGCTTCTGCAGAGCGATACGGGCTCCCGGCGTAGCAGTACCTACGACTTCAATGTCCGTACCGGAGCCCTTTCCCACATGACGAGCAGCACCGAGACCACCGCCACCACCCCGCAGGTTGCGGTCAACGACATCGGTAACGAGGAAGCCTTCCTCGCCGCGATCGACGAGACGATCAAGTACTTCAACGACGGCGACATCGTCGACGGCGTCATCGTGAAGGTCGACCGGGACGAGGTCCTGCTCGACATCGGTTACAAGACCGAAGGTGTCATTCCGAGCCGCGAGCTCTCGATCAAGCACGACGTCGACCCGAACGAGGTCGTCGCCGTCGGTGACGAGATCGAGGCCCTGGTCCTCCAGAAGGAGGACAAGGAAGGCCGCCTGATCCTCTCGAAGAAGCGCGCCCAGTACGAGCGTGCCTGGGGCACCATCGAGAAGATCAAGGAAGAGGACGGCATCGTCACCGGTACCGTCATCGAGGTCGTCAAGGGTGGTCTCATCCTCGACATCGGCCTCCGCGGCTTCCTCCCGGCCTCCCTGGTCGAGATGCGCCGTGTCCGCGACCTCCAGCCCTACGTGGGCAAGGAGCTCGAGGCCAAGATCATCGAGCTGGACAAGAACCGCAACAACGTGGTCCTGTCCCGCCGTGCCTGGCTCGAGCAGACCCAGTCCGAGGTCCGCCAGACGTTCCTCACGACCCTCCAGAAGGGTCAGGTCCGCTCCGGCGTCGTCTCCTCGATCGTCAACTTCGGTGCCTTCGTGGACCTGGGTGGCGTCGACGGTCTGGTCCACGTTTCCGAGCTGTCCTGGAAGCACATCGACCACCCGTCCGAGGTCGTCGAGGTCGGCCAGGAGGTCACCGTCGAGGTCCTCGACGTCGACATGGACCGCGAGCGCGTCTCCCTGTCGCTGAAGGCGACCCAGGAAGACCCGTGGCAGCAGTTCGCCCGCACCCACCAGATCGGCCAGGTCGTGCCCGGCAAGGTCACGAAGCTGGTTCCGTTCGGTGCGTTCGTCCGCGTGGACGAGGGCATCGAGGGTCTGGTCCACATCTCCGAGCTGGCCGAGCGCCACGTGGAGATCCCGGAGCAGGTCGTCCAGGTCAACGACGAGATCTTCGTCAAGGTCATCGACATCGACCTCGAGCGCCGTCGCATCAGCCTCTCGCTGAAGCAGGCCAACGAGGCCTTCGGTGCCGACCCGGCCTCGGTCGAGTTCGACCCGACCCTGTACGGCATGGCCGCGTCCTACGACGACCAGGGCAACTACATCTACCCCGAGGGCTTCGACCCCGAGACCAACGACTGGCTCGAGGGCTACGAGAAGCAGCGCGAGGAGTGGGAGCGCCAGTACGCCGACGCGCAGACCCGCTTCGAGCAGCACCAGCAGCAGGTCATCAAGTCCCGCGAGGCCGACGCTGCCGCTGCCGCCGAGGGTGGCGAGGCTGCCGCTCCGGCCGCGTCGGGTGGCGGTTCGTACTCCTCCGAGGGTGCGGACACCTCCGGTGCCCTCGCCTCGGACGAGGCGCTGGCCGCGCTGCGCGAGAAGCTGGCCGGAGGCCAGAGCTGATCACCAGCCGCTAGGGCTCAGCGATAGCCACTGAGGGGCCGCACCTTTCGAGGTGCGGCCCCTCAGCGTTTTCCGGGGCGCGTCCACCGCCTCCCCGCCCGGTGCCGTCACGCGCCGCCCGGCCACCACGGGCCCGGCGTGGCCGCTCGCGCCGTTTCCCACGCTCCCCACACGGGACGGGCTGACGGGGCGTCACGACGACGGACGGGAGATGCCTGATCAGAGCCGTGACCCGGGAATGCCCACGCTCCAGGGCGCGTTGTCCATGGGGAACACGAGGAGGAGCGGTCACAGTGCTTGATCCGCAGGGTTTGTACGCATGGGAGCCGAAGGGCCTCGCCGTGGTCGACATGGCGCTCGCCCAGGAGTCGGCCGGACTTGTCATGCTCTACCACTTCGACGGATACATCGACGCGGGTGAGACCGGCGACCAGATCGTCGACCGGCTCCTCGACTCTCTGCCCCACCAGCTCGTGGCACGCTTCGACCACGACCGGCTCGTGGACTACCGGGCCCGCCGGCCACTGCTGACCTTCACCCGGGACCGCTGGTCCGACTACGAGGTACCGGCCATCGAGGTCCACCTCGTCCAGGACGCCACCGGCGCCCCCTTCCTGCTGCTGTCCGGCCCCGAACCGGACATCGAGTGGGAACGGTTCGCGGCAGCCGTACGGCAGATCGTGGAACGGCTCGGCGTCCGCATGTCCGTGAACTTCCACGGCATCCCCATGGGCGTCCCGCACACCCGCCCCGTGGGCCTCACCCCCCACGGCAACCGCACCGACCTGGTCCCGGGACACCGCAGCCCCTTCGAGGAGGCCCAGGTACCCGGCAGCGCCGAAGCGCTCGTGGAGTACCGCCTCATGGAAGCCGGCCACGACGTCCTCGGTGTCGCCGCCCACGTCCCGCACTACATCGCCCGCTCCCCGTACCCGGACGCGGCGCTCACCGTCCTGGAAGCCGTCACGGCCGCCACCGGCCTGGTACTGCCCGGCGTGGCGCACGCCCTGCGCACGGAGGCCCACCGCACACAGACGGAGATCGACCGGCAGGTCCAGGAGGGCGACGAGGAACTGACAGCGCTCGTCCAGGGACTCGAGCACCAGTACGACGCCGCCGCGGGCGCCGAGACCCGGGGCAACATGCTCGCCGAACCCGTCGACATCCCCTCCGCCGACGAGATCGGACTCGAGTTCGAACGCTTCCTGGCGGAGCGCGAAGGGGAGAACTGAAGCCACCGCCTCGCCGCACGGCCCACACCGGGAGCGGCCCCGTCAGCGGCAGGGCCTAAGCTTCCGCTCATGCTGAAAGTAGGCCTGACCGGCGGGATCGGCGCCGGCAAGAGCGAGGTGTCACGGCTGCTCGTGGAGCACGGAGCGGTACTGATCGACGCCGACCGCATCGCACGCGAGGCCGTGGCACCCGGAACACCCGGGCTCGCGGCCGTCGTGGACGCCTTCGGCACGGACATCCTCGCCCCCGACGGCAGCCTGGACCGGCCCCGGCTCGGCTCCATCGTCTTCGCCGACCCCGAAAGACTGGCCGTCCTCAACGCGATCGTGCACCCCCTCGTCGGAGCCCGCTCCCGCGAACTCGAGGCGGCCGCGGCCGACGACGCCGTCGTCGTCCACGACGTCCCCCTGCTCACCGAGAACGGGCTGGCACCCCTGTACGACCTCGTGATCGTCGTCGACGCCGGCCCCGCCACCCAGCTCGACCGGCTGATGCGACTGCGCGGCATGACCGAGGACGACGCACGCGCCCGCATGGCCGCACAGGCGACCCGCGAACAGCGCCGGGAGATCGCCGACATCGTGATCGACAACGACGTACCGCTGGACGCGCTGAGAGAACGCGTCACAGAGGTCTGGGACGACCTCGTACGCCGGGCAAGCGAGCCCCGGACGGCAACCGCGGACGGCGGCCCGGAGCGGGGCGGCACGGAATAGCGGACCGCACCGGCGCGTTGAACCGCTCCAGCAAGGGAAGGACTCTGCCGTGCCCGAGACCAGTGGTTCGACCGGACGTACTCCGGAGACGCACGTCATCGACTTCCGCGCGGCCGAACAACTGCTCAACGCGCGGGACCCGCGGGGCGCGGTGAAACTCCTCGACGGCGTCGTCGCCGCACACCCCGAGAACACCGCCGCCCGGCTGCTGCGCGCACGCGCCTTCTTCGCGGCCGCGCAACTGCGCCCCGCCGAACTGGAATTCACCATCGTGCTGGAACGCGAACCGGACAACGCCTTCGCGCACTTCGCGCTCGCCCGCACCTACGAACGCCAGGGCCGCCCCGACCAGGCCAAACGCCACTTCCGGCTGGCCGCCGCACTCGACCCCAACCCCGAGTACCTCAAGGCCGCCCGTTTCGACTCCTGACCCCGGCGAAACCCCGCGGCTCCCATCACGGGTGCCGGGGCCGCCGCGGATACCGCGGGCCCCTTTCCGGCGGCCGGTACGGAGGGACGTCCGGCCCCGGCTGGTAGTGCGGACCCTGCCGCAGATGCCGGATGATCACGGCCATGTCCACCGTGGCCACCAGCCACAGCACCCCACAGGCCGCCGCCCAGCCAGGACGCCCGACCAGCGAGAACGCCGCCGTACCGAAGATCGCCCAGACGACCCCCCACAGGCTCAGCCAGAACCGCGCCCGCAGAGCACTGCGCGCGGTCACCGGCTCACTGCCCGTACGCATCCGGATCACCACTCCTGACTGCAACGTACTCTTCCGTCAGGACGCGACCAAGGGGGTCACCGCTTGCTGCCCGACGCCGACGAACTCGCCGAGGAACTGCTCGACCTGGCGGTACCCCACGAGGACATCAACGACCTCGTACGCATGGGCCGCCGCGTGCGCGACGACCCGGAACTGCGGCAGTCGCTCGAGAACGCCGTCGCGGATCTGGTACGCGACATGGGAGACATCCACGGCGGCGCCGACCTGCCCGACCTCGACTGGCCATCGGGCCCGCTGCAACGCTGCTTCCCGGTCCACGTCCTCGTCGCCGCCCTGCCGCACGTCCGCCGCCACCACCGGGAACGCGGCATCCCGGCCGACATCACCCGCCGCACCCTCGCCGACCTCGGCCGGAACATGACCACCCACCGCGCACGCCACGGCCTCGCCGGCCTCCAGGCACCGCGCTGGCTCACCCTGCACTTTCGCGGCGAGCTGTACCAACTGGGACGCCTGCAGTTCCAGCGGGCCACCCTCGGGCAGCGCACCGGCGCGGCACTCGCGGCGGCCGGGCTGGACGTCACCCCGCAAACTCCCTGCCTGAACCTCCACATACCCAGCTTCGCCGGCCCGCTGTCACCGGCCGCCTGCGACCGCTCCCTGGCCCTGGCCCGCGAGTTCTTCGCCCGCCACTACCCCGAGGAGCAGCCCCCGGCCGCCGTCTGCCACTCCTGGCTGCTCGATCCCCAGCTCAAGCGGTACCTGCCCGCGCACTCCAACATCGTCCGCTTCCAGGAACGCTTCCGCACCGCCCACCAGGACACCGAACCGGCCGACACCAAACCCGTCCGGTTCGTCTTCGGCGACCCGGACCTGCCCTACGCCGACCTGCCACGGCGCACCTCCGTCGAACGGGCCATCGGCGACCACCTGAGGGCCGGAAACCACTGGTACGTCGGACACGGATGGTTCCCGTTCCCCAGTACCTGACTCGAACGAGTGAACCGCACCCTTCCCGGGAACGCCCCCTCCCACCCCGCCCGTTGTCCCGGCATGACGGTCGAAATGCGTGAGGGATACGAGGGAACAGGACCCGGTGCGATCACCCCGGACGGCTGCGCGGTCGAGCTCTACACGCGGCTCCCGGTCGGCGGCGAACCGGACATCATCGCGAACGCCGTGCCCGCCGGGGCACACATCCTCGAACTGGGCAGCGGAGTGGGCCGGGTGACCCACGCCCTGCTCGAACGCGGCTTCACGGTCACGGCCGTGGACGAGTCCGCCGCAATGCTCGCCCGCGTCCGCGGGGCACGCACGATATGCGAACCCGTCGAAAAGCTCGATCTGGGCGAGAAGTTCGACGTGGTGATGCTCGCATCGTTCCTCGTGCACGCCGGTGACATCGAGGTCCGCCGGGGCCTGCTGCGCACCTGTGCCCGGCATGTGGCGGAGGGCGGCTGTGTGCTCATCCAGCGGGAGGGCGAGGACTACCACTCCGACATACCGAGAGAGCGGGTCGACCCGAGCGGCTTCACCGTACGGATCGCGTCGGACGAACCGGCCGGCGACGGAGTGCGTTCGGTGCGCGCCGAGTACGTGTTCCCGGACGCGGTCTGGACGCAGACGTTCCTGAGCCGGCCCCTGACCAAGGAGCAGTTCGAGCAGGCCCTCGCGGAGGCGGGACTGGAGGTGGACACCTATCTGACCCCGGACCGGATATGGGTGAGGGCGGTACCGGTGACGCGGCACCGATGAGTTCTGGGAGCGGGACCGGTCTACCTCTGTGACAGCAACCGGGACCGCTTCACCCAGGAGACCAGCATGTCCGAGACCACCGCCCCCGTCACCTCCGGTGCCTCCACGACGGCCCGCGGCCGCCTCGCCCGGGTCGCCCTGCGCTCGGTGCAGGTGCTGCTGGCCCTGTTCTACGGGATCGCGAGCGCGCTGCCCAAGCTCATCGCCCACCCGTCGGCCGTGGAGTCCTTCGACAAGATGGGCTGGGGCAGCGCGGGCATGTACGCCATTGGCGCACTCGAACTGGCCGGCGCCGTCGCGCTGTTGGTGCCGGTCCTGCAGTCGGTGGCGGCGATGGCGCTGAGCGCGCTGATGGTGGGCGCGTTCATCGTCCAGCTCACCGTCTTCGACGGTCAGTACGCGGCGACTCCGCTGATCCTGATCGTGCCGCTCGCCCTGATCGCCTGGACCCGGCGCTCCCACAACAGGGACCTGCTGGCACTGCTGCGGGGTGCGGGACGCCGGGCCTGACCCGAGCGGCGAACACGAAGGGGGGAGGGGGTGGGGGGGAGGGCCCCGAGGGAGACGAACTCACCGCCCCCGTGAACGCCCGCCCGAGCCCCCGGCTCCGCCCGCCCTGCCGCGCCCACCGGCGCCTTGCGCCCGTCCGGGGCCACCGGCCCCACTCGGACCACCGGCTCCACTCGCACCACCGGCTCCACCCGCACCACCGGCCCCGCTGAACCCGCCTGCTGCACCCGGCCCGCCGAGTCCGCCCAGTCCGCGCAGCCGTTCCAGCTCGCGGCGGTCCCGCTTGGTGGGGCGGCCGGCGCCGCGGTCGCGGAGCCCCGCCGGAGCGACGGCCTCGCGGGGCGGCGGAGGCGGGGAGTTGTCGATGTAGCACTGGACGGCCACCGGGGCGCCGACGCGCTTGCGGATCAGCCGCTTGACGATCACGACGCGTTCCCGGCCCTCGTGCCGCAGGCGCACCTCGTCGCCCACGCGCACGGAGTAGGCGGGCTTCACCCGCTCCCCGTTGACGTGCACGTGCCCGCCACGGCAGGCGGTGGCGCCCAGGGAGCGGGTCTTGATCAGACGGACGGCCCAGATCCAGCTGTCGATCCGTACGGTCTCGCCCTTCCCCGGACCGGCCGCCTCGGCGGCGGCCACCGCGGCGGCGACCTTGGGATCGAGCGGCTGGGAGTCCACGGCCCCGGAGCCCTCGGCATCCCGCACGGGGGCCGGGTCGTCCGGCCCGCCGCTGTCACGGTGCACGTTCTCGTCCGCATCCTCGGAAGCCATGCCCCGACCCTAACTCCCCGGGCAGGAAGAGCCGTGCGGGTTTTTCGACGGCGGCTCGCACCACGTACTTGCCTCCTCCCCGCCAGGAACGGTGCGCGGGTTCCCCGAAGGCCGCCCGTGGTCCGCCGGCGCGGTTCCCATGAACCGGACGGGCACACGTGGACCGGACGGGCAAACGACTGGACCGGACGGACGCACGACGGGCATACGGTGGCGGCATGGACGACAGCAGCGACCTGGCCAGGCTCGACCGGCGCGTCGCGGAGTGCCGGGCCTGCCCCAGGCTCGTCGAGTGGCGTGAGGAGGTGGCCCGGACCAAGCGGGCCGCGTTCGCCGACTGGACGTACTGGGGGCGGCCGGTGCCCGGCTTCGGACCGCCGGACGCCCGGCTCGTGATCATCGGACTCGCGCCGGCGGCACACGGGGGCAACCGCACCGGCCGCATGTTCACCGGTGACCGCTCCGGCGACGTGCTGTACCAGGCGCTGTACGACGTGGGGCTGGCCTCGCAGCCCACCTCCGTGCGGGCCGGGGACGGCCTGGAACTGTACGGAGTCCGCGTCACCGCACCCGTGCACTGCGCCCCGCCCGCCAACAAGCCCACCCCCGCCGAGCGTGACACCTGCCGCCCCTGGCTGGTCCAGGAGCTGCGGCTGCTGCGGCCGACGCTCAGGGCCGCCGTCGTGCTCGGCGCCTTCGGCTGGCAGGCCGCGTTCCCCGCGTTCGCCGAGGCGGGCTGGCCGGTGCCCCGGCCGCGCCCCGCATTCGCCCACGGCACCCGGGCCGCCCTCGGCGGCCTGGACGTCTTCGGCTGCTTCCACGTCAGCCAGCGCAACACCTTCACCGGCCGGCTCACCGCCGAGATGCTGCGCGAGGTGCTGCGCACGGCCGCGGACACGGCAGGGCTGCCGTAACCGTTCCACCCGGCTACCGGCTACCGGCTACCGGCTACCGGCTACCGGCACCCGCCACCCGCCATCTGGCGCCCCGCACCCGGCTCCCAGCCGCGCGTCACGCGCCCGCGCCCCGCGCCCGCGCCCCGCGCCCGCGCCGCCAAGGCTCTCCGGAGGCCGCCGGCAGCCAGGTCTCAGGGCCGCCACACGTACCGCACGTCCGGTTCCCGTTCCTCGTTGCCGCCGCCGTCCGTGTGCTCGACGGCGACGAAGCCGTGCCGTTCGTAGAAGCGGTGTGCGGTGGTGTTGACCTGGAAGGTCCACAGCGTCAGCCCCTGCGGACTGCGCTCCTTGGCGAGGGCGACGAACCGGTCCCCGAGACCGCGCCCCCGCCACCCGGGATCCAGATAGAGCTGGGACAGAAGGGCGTCGTCCAGGACCATCACGCCGACGATCCCGCTCCCTCCCGCCGTCTCCTCGGCGACCCAGGTCTCCCGCAGCGGTATCACCACGTCGTGGAAGTAGCCCCGTACGTCGTCGTCGGTGCGGGGCCGGACGACCGTGGGCAGGGCGGCGGCGAAGGACCGCAGCCAGACGTCGGCGGCCGCCCCCGCGTCGGCCGCCACCGCCCGCCGCAGCACGATCCCGTCCCCCGACGTCACCGGCCCGCTCCCGCTTCCGGCACCATGGCCGTCGCCGTGATCTCCACCAGCTGCCCGGTGTAACCGAGGCAGGCGACACCGAGCAGCGTCGACGAGTGCGGTCCACGGCTCAGCCCCGAGGCCTCGACGACCTCCCACACCGCGGACAGCACGGAGGGCTCGCCGCTGACGACGTACACCTCCGTCTGCAGCACGTGCTCCAGGCCGCTGCCGACGGCGCGCAGTTGTTCCGTCAGGTTGGCGATCACCTGCTCGGCCTGCCGCACCGGATCGCCGGGACCGACCACCTCACCCTTGTCGTCGAGCGGCACGGCCCCCGCCAGGAAGGCGAGCCTGGTGCCGGCCTCGACGACGGAGGCATGCGAGTAGGTGGGCGGCGGGAAGAGCGCGGGGGAGGTCACTCGCCGGATCATGGCGGCTCCTGAGGTGGTGGGCGGACAACCTCCCGATCATCCGAGGACCACCCGGCCCCGCGCACCCGAATTTCCGGCCCGACTGCCGTGGCCCGGCGAGCGGTGCCTTCCACGGCAGAGCCCCACCGGCGAACGGGTCACCCCGCATCCCGCGCGCCCGTTCACCGGAGCGAGCCCCCTCCCTCGCGCCCAGCCCCGCCCCGCCTTCCCTCGTCGGCCGGCTCCCGCCGAGTTGCGTTCATAAAGAAACCGCCTGATCCGGGCAGGTTTCACCTCGCCGAAACACCGTCGTCCCAGGCGTGCGGGCTCGGCCCTTATCCTGGAACCGCACCTCACCGCCCGGCCACTGTCGTCCGAAGGCCCGATCCGCCCTCGTATGGACAGGAGCCCCGTGTCGCGCCCCGCCGCACTGTCATTGCCGCCCTGGCTCGCGCACGCCCTGCGCACTCAGCGCGGGCCCGTCCCGTGGAGTGCGCTGACCCGGGGCGCGCTCGCCGCCGGGCCGCTGCTGCTCGCCGGGATGCTCGCGGGCCGGACTCCGCTGGGCGTCCTGGCCGCCATCGCCGCGATGCTCGCCGGCATCAACGACCGGCCCGGCAGCAGGCGGGCCTCCGTCAAGCGGCTCGGGGTGCCCGCGCTGGCCGGAACCCTCGGACTGCTCGTGGGCACGTACGCCGGGCAGCAACTGTCCGCGGTGCCGCTGACCCTGCTCCTCACCGTGCTCGGACTTGCCGCCGGAGGCATCAGCGCCGTCGGGCCGGTCGCCTCCGCCGCCGGCACGCAACTGCTCGTCACCGCCGCCGTCGGAGCCGGATCGCCGGCGGCCGGGAGCGGCTGGCAGCAGGGCCTGGCGTTCCTCGCCGGAGCGGGCTGGCTGCTTCTGCTGCGCCTCGCCCTGCCCACGCCGGGGTCGCTCGCCGGTGACTTCCGGTTCGACGGTGAGCGGACGGCGGTCGCCGACGTGTACGACGCCATCGCCGCGCTGCTGGACGCCACGGGCAGCGGGAGCGCCACGGCCCGGCGGGCCGCGCTCACCGCCGCCCTTGACCACGCCCAGGACGCGCTCGCCGGGCCCCGGCTGCGGCGTCGCGCCAGTTCCGCCGCCGAGCGCCGGCTGCACGCCCAGTTCACCGCCGCGCTGCCCCTCGCCGAGGCCGCCACCGCCCTGGCCTGGGCGGGCGAGCCGGTCTCCGCCCGGGCGGCCGAGGGCCCCCGGCGGCTCGCCGCCGCCGTCCGCGGCAACACCGGCACCGGACCGCTGCCCGCCCCCAGCCGGTCGGCGCCCGCCCTGCGTGCCCTCGACGACGCCCTGCTGCGTGCCGCCGAGGCCTTCGACCGGGCCGGGGACGCCGAGCACCGGCTGCCCGCCCGGCGGCGGGGCGTCGGGGACGCCGTCCGGGCCGTGTTCGGCACCGGCGGCCGGGAGTACGGACTGCGTGTCGCCGTCTGCTTCGGGGCGAGCGCGGCCGTCGCCCAGGCGCTCCACGACGCCCGCTGGTACGGGCAGCACCAGCACTGGTACTGGCTGCCCGCCACGACCGTCTTCCTGGTCAAGCCCGACCTCGGGCCGCTCGCCTCCCGGGTGCTGTGCCGGGCCGCCGGGACCGTGCTGGGTGCCCTGGTGTTCGCCGGGTTCGCCGCGCTGCTGCCCCGTCCCGAGGGGCTGGTCGTCCTGGTGACGGTGTGCGGGGCGCTCGTCCCGCTCTCCACCCGGAACTTCGCCGCGCTGACCGCCGTCATCACCCCGCTGGTGCTCGCCCTGGTCATGATCGGCGGTGAGCCGCAGGCCTCGCTGGGCCGCATCGCCGAGACCCTGCTGGCCTGCGCGATCGTGCTGATCGTGGGACACCTGCCGATGCCCGGGAAGCGGGGCGGCGGGGTGCGGGCCCGGCTCGACACCGCCGGGAGCGCCGCGCACGCCTACCTGGTGCACGTCCTGAGCGAGTCCGGCGACCGCGCCGAACGGTGGGCGCTGCGCCGCGAGGCCTACCGCACCCTCGCCGAGGCCCGTACCGCGATCGCGGTCTCGGCCGCCGAGCTGCCCGCCCTGGCCCGCCACACGGAGGGCACGGACACCGTCGCCGTCGTCCTGGAACGCCTCGTGGACACCACCACGGCCTGCGCGGTGCACCTCGACGAGACCGGGCGGCTCACTCCCCGGCACACCGGGCTGCTGCGCGACCTGCTCGGCGAGCTGGAGCGGCGCGAGGCGTGGGCCGCGCCGGCCGCCGCCGCATAGTCCCGGCCCGGATTGGACGGCACGGAAGGCGCGGGCCTCTCTGCCGCCGACAGGACGTGTGCCTGTCGGTCGCCGGGGGACGCCTGCCTCTGTCCCGCTGGGAGGACGCGTGCCTCCCGGCCGCGGGAAGGACGTGTGCCCTGTCGGCTGCCGGACGGCGTGGGTGTCCCGGTCGGCCGGCCGGCCGTGGGAAAAAATCTTCGCGGGCTCCGATGAGTTCCGCATCCGCCGGCGGTCACCACCCGGAACCGACTTGATACAGGCCGTAGGACAGGAGGGCCCATGTCGCTTCCGGAGATCGTCTCGCGTGAGCGGTGGCGCGCGGCACGGGAGGCGTTGCTGCTCAAGGAGGAGGCGGTCCGCAGAGCACGAGAGGTGCTGAGCACCGAGCGGCGGCGGCTGCCCATGGTGGAGGTCGACCCGGAGTACGTGTTCGAGGGCGGCGACGGCAAGGCCACCCTCCTCGACCTGTTCGAGGGCCGGACCCAACTCGTCGTCCACCACTTCATGTTCGCCCCGGAGTGGCAGGCCGGCTGCCCCTGCTGCGCCGCCTTTCTCGACCAGGTCGGCCACCTCGCCCACCTGCACGCGCGCGACACCTCGTTCACGGCCGTCTCCCGGGCACCTTTCACCCGGATCCTGCCGTTCAAGGCGCGTATGGGCTGGGCGGTGCCCTGGTACTCCTCCTGTCACGGCGAGTTCAACCGCGACTTCGAGGCGACCGTGGAGCGGGCCGGGGAACTCGTCGAACGGCCGGGGCTCAGCTGCTTCCTGCGGGACCGGGACCGGGTCTTCCACACCTACTCGGTCCACGACGACGGCCTGGACACGCTGGGCACCACCGCGGGCCTGCTCGATCTGACCGCGCTGGGCCGCAACCCGCTGGGCAGCGACCGGCTCCGGTACCACGACGAGTACGCGGACTGACTGACCCACGGGTCCCGGGACGCGACCGGCACGACGATCAGCACGACGGCCGGTGCGACGCGCGGGGCTGACACGGAAAGCGCCGGACCCGTCGCCGAACGTACGGTTCGTGTCGCAAGGTGAACGGATTCTCACGGTCCGCGCTGAACGGGTGTCAACAATGTCTCAGTCGGGTCACTGAGCGAGGCGTTCGCCCTCCTCAGAGCGTTAACTCCTACGAGTACAACGCTTTCTGGAGGTGCGAGATGGTGAACGGGCGAACCGTGCTCGAACGCTTTCCCGCCGGTGGCCCGCGGGGGTCGTGGCCCGCGGAGGAGTTCGCGCACGCGCGGCGTCTCGAAGGCCTGCCCGCCGAGGTCGTGATGGACCTGGCGACGGACACGTTCCTGGTGATCGTGCGGGCCGGCGACGGCGTCGAGTGAGGCCGCTCAGGCCGGCTTCGGAGCCGGTACCTTCGCCGTGAACTGCTCGGCCTGCAGCGCGTACAGCTCCGCGTAGACACCGCCCCTGGACAGCAGTTCCTCCGGGGTGCCGGACTCCACCAGCCGTCCGTGCTCCAGTACGTGCACCAGGTCGGCGTGGCGGACCGAGGCCAGCCGGTGGGTGATCAGTACGACGGTCTGGCCGTTGCCCGCCAGCGCCCGGATCTTCTCGAACACCTCCAGCTCGGCCCGCGCGTCCAGGGCCGCCGTCGGTTCGTCCACGATCAGGATCCGCCCGCGCCGGTACGCGGCCCGGGCGATGCCCAGACGCTGCCACTGGCCGCCGGACAGCTCGTGGCCGCCGCTGAACTCGCGGGCGAGCAGGGTGTCCAGGCCGTGCGGCAGCTCCGAGACCACGTCCTCGGCGCCTGCCTCGGCGAGCGCCGTGGCCAGACGCTCCTCGGTCAGGGAGGCGGAGGGCCGGCCGATGGCCACGTTCACCCGGGCGGTGAACGGCCAGCGCTTGAAGTCCTGCGCCACCATCGCGACGCGTTCGGCGAGCAGCCGCCGGTCGGCGTCCGCCGCGTCGACGCCGTCCCACAGGATCCGGCCCCGGTCCGGGGTGTACAGACCCGCGAGCAGCTTGACCAGGGTCGTCTTGCCCGAGCCGTTCTCACCGACGAGCGCGATGATCCGGCCGAGGGGGAACGTGAGGGACACGTCGTCAAGGGCCGGGCGGGTGGTGTCACCCGGGTAGCTGAACGTGACGTGCTCGAACCGGATCTCCTCGGGCTCCTCGGGCAGCGGCCGGCCGCCGGCCGGGATGGCCCGCTCGGCGCCCTCGGCGTAGAGCCGCTGAAGATCGCCCACGAACAGGGCCTCCTCGTGCAGCTCGTTGATCTCCAGGACCAGAGTGTCCAGGCTCGCCGCCCCGGTACGGATCGCGATCACCGCGGTGCCGGCCACGGCCAGCGCCATCGCGCCGGTCAGCAGCAGCGCGCCGAGCGTGGCGTACGTCGCGACGGTCGCGAGGCCGGTCCAGGCGGCCGCGATCAGGCCGGTCCGGGCGGCCAGCCGGGACAGCCGGGCCTGTTCGGCCTCCGCGGCCTCCGACATGGACCGGTAGTGCCGCAGCAGGAACGGACCGACGCCGTGCACCCGGATCTCCGGGGCCGCGGCCGGTTCGGTGAGCAGGTGGCCGATCAGATGGCCGGCGCGGGAGTGCTGCACCCAGATGTGGAAGGACTCGTAGCGGCGGCGGGCGTTGGTCAGGGCGCTCCAGGCGCTGGGCAGGGTCATGGTGACCAGCAGCGGGAGCAGGGCAGGGTGCAGCACGGTGAGCACACCGGCGGCTGCGATCAGGGAGATCACCGCGTTGATCACCCGGGCCCCGTACATGATCATGCGGCGGGCGGACTGGGCGCCGTAGCGGGCGGTGTCCAGCAGTTTATGGAAGGCGTGGTCCTCGATCGCGGCCAGCTCCACGTTGGCCGCCCGCTCCAGGTACCGCTCGGTCGCCACCCGTTCCACCTTGGGCTCCAGCCGCCCGGTGGCATACGTGGAGGCCGCCCGCAGCAGCGCCGCGACCAGCATCATGGCGGCCACGACGGTCAGGGCGGGGACGGCGTCGCGCAGCCGCCGCT
Organism: Streptomyces sp. NPDC005706; assembly: GCF_040631045.1. Taxonomy (NCBI): domain Bacteria; kingdom Bacillati; phylum Actinomycetota; class Actinomycetes; order Kitasatosporales; family Streptomycetaceae; genus Streptomyces; species Streptomyces sp. NPDC005706. The sequence continues at coordinate 179,767 of NZ_JBEXYS010000009.1, forward strand.
CGATGTCCGTCCCGGCGAGCAGCCTGCCGAGCGCGCTGTTCACGGCCAGCAGGCTCACCGCCTGGGCCACGCCCCGGGCCGCCTCGGCGGCCAGCACGGTCCGCGCGGCCCGCGGATCCGCCTGCCGGGCGAGCCGGAGGCTGGAGGCCAGCATGCCGGGCAGCCGGACCAGCATGGCCCGGAAACCCAGCTCCAGGAAGGCGTCGGCATGCTTGTTCCACCCCATGTCGTAGCGCAGCGGCCCGCCGAACAGCAGCCGCTCCGACGCCGAGACCTCAGGACCGGCCGCCGTACGCCTCTTCCGCACCAGGAACCTCCCCCGGGGTCACCGTGAACCGCTCCCGGCTCACCCTGAACCTCCGGCGGGCTCGCCGTGCGGCCCGCCTGGGCCATGGCCGGACGGGCACGGCCACTATCGCGGCCGGGGCCGGCGGTGGGACAGGGCGCGGGCGGGGGTGCCGGGGGCGCGCGGGGAGCACGAGCGGGGGAGTGGCGGCTCGGTCCGGGAGGCGCGGGGGCGCGTGGATACGGGATGCGGGGGTGTGCGGGATCCCGGCGCCGGGTGGCTGCGAGCCGCGTCGGGCCAGAGGCCGTGTCACGCCCGGGTCGGGCCGGTTTCCCTGGCCGCGTCAGGGAGCCGGCCGTGTCACGCCGGGACGGCTCGGGACCAGTCCGGGGTCGCGCCGGTCACCCGGCACAGGGCCAGGTACAGGGGGATCGGCGGGGTGTAGGGGACCGTGCTCTCGGGGCGGTGGATCAGACGGGCGGTGCCGGGGACGGGGGCGCCGGGGGCGTAGTGGGCGGGGGCAGGCCAGGGGAGGGCGTAGTCGGAGTCCGACGGAACGATCCACCACCAGTGCGCTCCGTCGGCGTACACGCAGCCCACCCGGGGCAGCCGCGGCACGATCAGGGGGCCGAGGCGGTCCGGCACGGCGACGGCGTCACAGCCGAGCGGGGCCGTCATGCCCTCCGGGACCGCCGGGCGACGGACCTGGGCCGGCGGCTGCCGATGGCGTCCGAGACGGACCAGGGTGTCCAGGCCGAGCCGCCGGCCGCACTCGTCGGCGCCGCTCACAGGTGCTCCCAGGCCCGGCGCCGCTGCGCGGGCGCCCGGTGCCGGGCCTGCGCTTCCTCCTCGTCGCCGGGGCCGGGCGGCGGGCCGCCGGGCTTGGGGCGGGCGCCCCAGCCCAGGTCGTTGCGCGGTTCGGTGGTGTCGTGGGCCGCGTCGGTCTGACGGGCCAGCTCGGCCCAGACCAGCAGCCCTGGCCCGTGTTCCTGGGCACCCCAGGCCCGGCACAGCGCGTCCACCAGGAGCAGTCCCCGCCCGTGCTCCTCGTCGGGGCGCTGCGGGGAGGGGTGGGGTTCGCCGGGTGCGCAGCCCTCGTCGTGCACGGCTATGCGCACCGTGTCGTCGTGGTCGTGCAGCTCGCACGCGACACGGCTGCTCGCGGTGTGCACGATCGCGTTGGTGACCAGCTCGGATATGACCAGGGCCGCGGTGTCGCAGGTGTCCTCGCACACCGACCAGCCGGTCAGCCGGGCGCGTGCCAGACGTCTCGCCTGCGCGGCGGAACCCGGGTGCGCGGCCAGCTCGAAGCGGAACCGCCGCCCGCCGGCGCTCGCGTCACGGGTCGCCGTCTCACCCGCACTCGAACCTGCTCGAGCGGGGGAACCCCCATCGGCACCGAGACGCAGAGGGTCTGCGGCGGCGTCTGTTCCTAAGGGCGCGGACGGAATCACGCTTGCCACTATCTCCCCGGCGTGAACACTTGGCAAGTGTCACTCTGAAAAATGCAGAGTGCTGTGTGACTCGGTCGGCGGCCGTGGCACACTGCTCGCAACAGCACCTCGAGCGGCGCCAATTGGGACCATCGGCGATCCAGTGGATCTACGAACGAGTCTTCGAACGGCGCCGCAGGGCTGTCGGGAATCTTTTGCCGTAGCGGATCGTGCTGGAGGTGGAGCGTGAGCGAACCGCGGTCCGCGCCGACCGTGGGCCAGGTGGTCCTCGGCAGGCGCCTGCTGGACCTGCGGGAACGCGCCGGGCTGAAGCGCGAGGAAGCCGCCCGCGTCCTGCGCGTCGCCCCCGCCACCATCCGCCGGATGGAGATGGCCGAGGTGGCCCTCAAGATCCCGTACCTGCAACTGCTGCTGAAGGCCTACGGAGTACCCGACGACGAGGCCGAACTCTTCGTCCTGCTCGCGGAGGAGGCCAACCGGCCGGGGTGGTGGCAGCGGTTCCACGACATCCTGCCGGGCTGGTTCTCGATGTACGTCAGCCTCGAGGGCGCGGCCGGCCTCATCCGCTCCTACGAGCCGCACTTCGTCCCGGGCCTGCTGCAGACCGAGGACTACGCGCGCGGCGTGCTGAAGTCGGGCGCCATCGGCCAGACCAGCCCCGACGACATCGAGCGCCATGTCGCGCTGCGCATGCAGCGCCAGAACCTGCTCACCCGCCCCGACGCCCCCCGCTTCTGGGCGGTGATGGACGAGACCGCCCTGCGCCGCCAGGTCGGCGGTCCCGAGGTGATGCGCGCGCAGATCGACAAGTTGCTCAAGGCCACGAAGCTGCCCAATGTGACGCTCCAGGTCGCCCCGTTCGCCAACGGGCCGCACCCGGGGACCTACGGGCCCTTCGTGCTCTTCCGGTTCGCCGTGCCCGAACTCCCGGACATGGTCTACAGCGAGTACCTGACCGGCGCGGTCTACCTGGACGCGCGTTCCGAGGTGGCGACCCACCTGGAGGTCATGGACCGCATGGCGGCGCAGGCCGCCACTGCACAACGCACGAAGGAGATCCTCCGGGATCTCCGCAAGGAGCTGTGAATGGACCGCATCACGCCGCGCAGTCGCGTCTACAACGGCATGCCCGCACGGGAGTTGGGCAGCGAGGGGTGGCACAAGCCCTGGAGCGGCGGCAACGGCGGGAACTGCCTGGAGGCGATGAAGCTCGCCGACGGCCGGATCGCCGTACGCCAGTCGACCGACCCGGACGGGCCCGCGCTGATCTACACCTCGGACGAGATGACCGCCTTCATCCAGGGCGCCAAGGCGGGGGTGGCCGACTTCCTGCTCTCCTGAACCACTGATGATTATTGTTTTTCACTCAACTTCCTTATGGTGAGCTCGGATTGATCCCCCTACGCGTCAGACGCTTACGGAGTGCCGCATGACAGGGCAGGACCCGACGGCCGTCCAGATCGACACCAGCAGGCCGCATCCCGCGCGCATGTACGACTGGTATCTCGGCGGCAAGGACAACTACCCCGTCGACGAGGAGATGGGCCGGCAGATGCTGGCCCTCGACCCGCGGGTCCCGGTGATGGCCAGGGTCAACCGGGCCTTCATGCACCGTGCCACGACCTGGCTCGTCCAGCACGGCGTCCGGCAGTTCCTGGACATCGGCACCGGTATCCCCACCGAGCCGAACCTGCACCAGGTCGCCCAGCGGGTCGCGCCCGACGCCCGCGTCGTCTACTGCGACAACGACCCGATCGTGCTGGCCCACGCGGCGGCCCTGCTGCGCAGCACGCCCGAGGGTGCGACCGAGTACCTGCAGGCCGACGTGCGCGACCCGGCGGCGATCGTCGCGGGCGCCCGGCGGATCCTGGACTTCGGCCGGCCGGTGGCGCTGTCCCTCGTCGCCCTGCTGCACTTCGTCTCCGACGAGGACGGCGCGCACGAGCTGGTGGGCCGCCTGCTGGCCGAGCTGCCCCCGGGCAGCTACCTGACGATGACCCACGCCACCTCCGACTTCACCCCGGAGGAGTCGGAGGCCGCCACGGAGAAGCTCAAGGCGGCCGGGGTCACCCTGGCCCTGCGCTCCCGCGAGGAGTTCGCCCGCTTCTTCGACGGCCTCGACCTGGTCGAGCCGGGCGTCGAGATCGTGCACAAGTGGCACCCCGGACTGGGCGAGCCGGTACCCGGCCAGGACGACGGCGTGATCCCGGGATACGGGGCGGTGGCCCGCAAGCGATAGGCCCGAGAGCCGCGGGTCGAGGGCCCCAGGTCGCGGGTCGCGGCTCTCGGGTCGGCCGTCGGCGGTACGGCTACATCGGCGGTACGGCTAGGTGGTCATCGGTCGGTCGTACGCCGATATCGGCGCCGGCAGGCGTGAACCACCCGTCAGATAGTGGTCGACGGCCGCCGCCACCGCCCGCCCCTCCGCTATCGCCCACACGATGAGCGACTGTCCGCGTGCCGCGTCCCCGGCGGCGAAGACACCGGGGACGTTGGTGGCGAAGCCCTCGTCCCGGGCGATCGTGCCGCGCGGCTGCATGGCGAGTCCCAGCTGCTCGACGAGCCCGTCCTCCCGGTCGGGTCCGGAGAAGCCGAGGGCGAGCAGGACGAGATCGACGGGCAGGCTACGGTCGGTGCCCGGCACCGCCTGCCGCCGCTCGTCGACCTCGACCAGGTGCAGCGACCGGACGTGCCCGGCCTCGTCCCCGGTGAAGCGGAGCGTCGACGCCGCGAACAGCCGGGCGTCGGCGTCCGCCGCCGGCGCCGTCCGCAGCTCCCGTGCCTCCTCGTGCGCGGCGGACAGCCGGTAGATCTTCGGATACACCGGCCACGGCTCGGTGTCCTCGTCGCGCTCGGCACCCGGCTGTGCGTAGATGTCCAGCTGGCTCACGGACGCGGCACCCTCGCGCACCGCGGTGCCCAGACAGTCGGCGCCGGTGTCCCCGCCGCCCACGATCACCACGTGCCTGCCCGTCGCGGCCAGCGGCGAGACCTCCAGGTCTCCCGCGCACACCCGGTTGGACAGCGGCAGGTACTCCATCGCCTGGTGTATCCCGCGCAGATCCCGTCCCGGCACCGGGAGTTCCCGCCACGCCGTCGCACCCGTGGCGAGCACCACCGCGTCGTAACGCGTACGCAGCTCGTCCGCCGGGACGTCCCGCCCGACCGCCGTCGACGTACGGAACTTCGTCCCCTCGGCCCGCATCTGCTCCAGCCGCCGCTCCAGATGCCGCTTCTCCATCTTGAACTCAGGGATGCCGTACCGCATCAGCCCCCCGAGCCGGTCGTCCTTCTCGTACACCGCGACGGTGTGGCCGGCCCGGGTCAGCTGCTGCGCCGCGGCGAGCCCCGTCGGCCCCGACCCGATCACCGCGACGGTCCTGCCCGACAGCCGTTCCGGAGGCCGTGGCGGAGTGAAACCGTCCTCCCAGGCCCGGTCGGCGATCGCGCACTCGACGTTCTTGATGGTGACCGCCGGCTGGTTGATCGCGAGCACGCACCCCGCCTCGCAGGGCGCCGGGCACAGCCGCCCGGTGAACTCCGGGAAGTTGTTCGTCGCGTGCAGCCGGTCGCTCGCCGCCCGCCAGTCCTCCCGGGAGACCAGGTCGTTCCACTCGGGGATGAGGTTGCCCAGTGGACAGGCCTGGTGGCAGAACGGGACGCCGCAGTCCATGCAGCGGTCCGCCTGCTTGCTGATGATGGGCAGCAGCGCTCCGGGGACGTAGACCTCGTCCCAGTCCCGGACCCGTTCCTCGACGGGCCGCCGCGGCCACTCCTGCCGCGGCGTGGTCATGAACCCCTTGGGATCGGCCATGGTCATGTTCCTCGCGTACGTGTACCCGGGGTACTGGGCGTACGGCGGGCCGTGCGTCACCGGGCGGCACCCTTCCGGCCACGATACGTCCCCGCCCGTACCCGCGCAGAGTGGCGGACAGCGCTTTCTCGCCGGTCTCGCCCGGCAAAGCACCGGCCGCCTCATTCCGGCCCTCGGTGTGGGCGGAGGCCGGCCTCGGGCCCTCAGCCGACTTCGGCGGCCGCCGCCCATTCCCGCAGTACGCCGGCCACGGCCGCCGCGATGCGCCGGCGCGCCTCGTACCTCGGCACCCCGCTCATCAGCAGCTCGTCGTACGGAGTGTCCACATGCCGTACGGCGGCCACGACCGCCGAGGTCACCGCCCCTTCCGTCAGCGCACGCCCGGCCGCGCTCCGCCCGACCCGCCCGCTGCCCCGCGCCGACGCGTGCGCCGCGATCGCCCGCGCCCGCCCGGCCGGGCACCCGGGAAACAGGCGCACGATCTCCGCCCCGAACGCCGCCGCGAACCGCTCGTCCTCGGCCGCCCTGCGCCGAGCGTCCCTGGCCCGCCGCCGGCGTCGTGCCTCCGCGTCCGCCAGGCAGCGTGCCTCGGCCCGGGCCAGCGCCGGCTCCTCCACGAGCAGGCCCCGCCGGTCGTACCGGCCCCGGCGCCGGTCGAACCGCACCACCACCGCCCACAGCGAGCTCTCCTCCCGCGCCCTGCGGGTCAGCGCCGTGTCACCGCGCGGCAGGAAGACCAGGTGCCCGAGGTCGGCGCAGTCCAGACAGCGCGGCACCCTGTCCTCCATGACGACCAGCGACAGCGGACCACGCCGGCACCCGGCGCAGTGTTTGCGCCGCACGGCCTGGACCACGACAAGCCCGCCCGGGTAGAGGGGGGTTGGGGATACCGCCATGGACGGTTCCTTCCCCGTCCCGGCCCACCGCTCCCACGCGGCCGGCCCTCACCCGGCATCATGGGCCTGTGCGACTCGAAGCGATCACCTGGGACCGGCTCGCCGAGCGGCTGGCCGACCGGCTGCTCGAGGTGGAGCCGGCCGACGGCGGTGGCCGGCCGCGTGCGGGCTTCGACGGCGCACCGGCCGCCCGCCCGGGCGACCTCGCCGACCGCGTCGCCCAGGCGCTGCGCGTGCGTGGGCGGCCCTCGCTCGTCGTCGGCGCGGAGGGCTTCCTGCGCCCCGCTTCCCTCCGGCTTGAGCACGGCCGACGGGACGCCGAGTCGTACTACAGCGGCTGGTTCGACACCGGCGCCCTGTGGCGTGAGGTCTTCGGCCCGCTCGACCCCGGCGGGAGCGGCCGCGTCCTGTCCGACCTGTGGGACCCGGTGACCGACCGCGCCACTCGCAGCCCCTACGTGCAACTCCCGCCCGGTGGAGTGCTGTTGCTGCACGGCCCCCTCCTGCTGCGCCACTGGTTCCCGTTCGACCTGACCGTCCACGTCCTCCTCTCCCCGGGCGCCCTGCGCCGCCGCACCCCGGAGCCCGACCACTGGACCCTCCCCGCGTTCGAGCGCTACGCGGCCGAGGCCGCCCCAGCCGACGCCGCCGACGTCCTCGTGCGCGCCGACGACCCCCGGCACCCCGCCTGGAACGGCTGAACCGGCCGGCCCGGCGCCCGCTCAATGAAGGGTTGTGTTCGCCTGCCCGGTCAGAGCCAGCCGTTGCGCCTGAAACCGCGGTACAGAGCGAGGCAGGCCATCGCCATCACGCCCATGACGAGCGGATAGCCGAACCGCCAGTGCAGCTCCGGCATGTGGTCGAAGTTCATGCCGTAGACCCCGCACACCATCGTCGGCACGGCGACCACCGCCGCCCAGGCCGTGATCTTCCGCATGTCCTCGTTCTGCGCGACCGTCACCTGCGCGAGATGTGCCTGCAGAATCGAGTTGAGCAGTTCGTCGAACGCGGCTATCTGGTCCTTGGCCCGCATCAAGTGGTCGGACACGTCCCTGAAGTACGCCTGTATCTCCGGGGCGACCACCCTTATCGGCCGGGTTGCCAGATCCTCGACCGGACGTCCGAGCGGCACCACCGCGCGCTTCAGCTCCAGCAGTTCACGCTTGAGCTGATAGATGCGCCCCGGGTCGGCCCGCGCCCCGCTTTCCGAGAACACGTCCGTCTCCACCTGCTCGACGTCGGCCTGCACCGCGTCCGTGACGCTCAGATACTCGTCGACGACATGGTCGGCGATCGCGTGCAGCACCGCCGCCGGCCCCTTGGCGAGCTGCCGCGGGTCCGCCTCCAACTCCTCGCGCAGCGGCCCCAGCGACCCGTGCCGTCCGTGCCGGACCGTGATGACGAAGTCCTCGCCGACGAACACCATGATCTCGCCGGTGCCGACCACCTCGCTCGTCGCCGTCAGCTGCTCGTGCTCCACGTAGCAGACCGTCTTGAACACGGTGAACAGGGTTTCCTCGTACCGCTCCAGCTTCGGGCGCTGATGGGCCTCCACCGCGTCCTCCACCGCCAGCGGATGCAGGTCGAAAAGCCGGGCGACGTCAGCGAACTCGTCGTCCGTCGGCTCGTGCAGCCCCAGCCAGACGAACCCCTCGCCGCTCTTGCGCACCTTGGCCACGGCATCCACCAGGTCGGCGCACTCCGGGACCCGGACCCCGTCCTGATACGTCACGCAGTTCACCACCGACGAACCCAGCGGTGACCGGGCGGGATGGCTCAGGTCCACGCGCGGCCGCCGCCGGGCCAGCCGCGCCACCTTGCGCAGCCCGCCGGCCCTGCCCAGTCCCGTGACCTTGCGCAGATTTCCTGCCATGGACATCTGGATCTCCTCGTGTGGATCTCCTCGCACAACGCTTCCGCGTCTTGCCCGGCAAGTGTGCCAGCCCATGCGGAAAGTCCGGGCGGGCCTGTGGGAACGGACACTTCCGCTTTGTTCCCGCCTGTGGACAGCGCCCGTTCCCGCAGGCCGGCCCGCCGAGTGCGATGCTCGCGGCATGACATCATCCGACGGATATCTGCTGGACAACCAGCAGGACGAAGCGGAAGAGCGCTTCCACGCCTTCGCCTCCCTCTTCGACCCGACGACGTTCCGGCATCTCGAATCCCTCGGCGTCGAGTCCGGCGGGCGGTGCTGGGAGGTCGGCGCCGGCGGTACCTCCGTGGTGTCGTGGCTCGCCGAGCGGGTCGGGCCCACCGGCAAGGTCGTCGCCACCGACATCGACACCTCCCGGCTCGCCGCCGCGGCCCGGCCCCCGGTCGAGGTACGCGTCCACGACGTGGGTACGCAGGAGCCGCCGGGTGAGGGATTCGACCTGGTGCACGCCCGACTGGTCCTCGTCCATGTCCCGGACCGGGAAAGGGCCTTGCGGTCCATGATCGAGGCGCTGCGCCCCGGGGGCCGGCTGCTGATCGAGGACGCCGATCCGGCCCTCCAGCCGCTGCTCTGTCCCGATGAGCACGGCCCCGAGCAGCGGCTCGCCAACCGGCTGCGGCACGGCTTCCGCAGTCTGCTCGCCGAGCGTGGAGCCGATCTCTCGTACGGCCGCAGGCTGCCGCGCCTGCTCCGCGAGGCCGGACTGCACGAGGTCGAGGCCGACGCCTACTTCCCCGTCACCTCACCGGCCTGCACCGCCCTGGAGTCGGCCACGGTCCGTCAGATCCGTGGCCGGCTGGTGGCAGCGGGCCTCGCCACCGACGAGGAGATCGACCGGCACCTGGCCAACGTGCGGGCGGGCGGCATGGACCTGGCGACCGCGCCGATGATCTCCGCGTGGGGACGCAAGGGCTAGGTCCGGCGGGTGCGTCGCAGCCGGCACCCGCACCGACGCCGACACACCGGCACAGGCACAGGCACAGGCACCAGCGCCGACGCGACACGACGCGACGAGGCGCGGCGCCGGGCGCCCTGCCCCGGTGCGGTCCGGACGAGAGGACCTGGTCAGCCAGGTGAGGGCGGGCCGCCGGTGTCCCGGAGCGGTGGTCTGCCGCCCACCTGCCGCACCGCCGATGCGCCCGCCCCGCAGCCTCTCGCCGCCGCCTCCTCAGGATCCGCGCCCGTCAGCAGGGCGGCCAGGAACGCGCCGGTGAAGGCGTCGCCCGCGCCCGTCGTGTCCACCGGATCGGCCGGTACGGCCGGCACCCGGGCCACCACGCCCCCGGAACGCGCCACCAGCGCCCCGTCCACACCCGACTTGGCGGCCACCAGCGGGACCAGCCGGCTCAACTTGGCCGCCGCGTCACCCGGTTCGGACAGGCCCGTCAGCAGACACGCCTCGTCGCGGCTGGGCAGCAGCACGTCGACACCCTCCGCGAAGGCCAGGAAGCGGTCCACTCCGAAACGCACGAGGAACCCCGCCGACGCCGGATCCAGACTGACCGGCACACCTCGCGCGCGTGCCGCCGCGAGGGCCACAACGGCGAGGGCCCGGCTCCGCTCCGAGAACAGCAGATAGCCCGACAGATGCAGCCGGGCGACCCCATCGAGCAGCGCGTCGGACCAGTCGGCGGGTTCGAACCGCAGCGACGCCCCGCTGTCCGTGAGGAACGTGCGCTCGGCCGAGGCGCCGTTGTCGACGAGGCAGATCACCGTTCCGGTCGCGGCCTCCCCGTCGATCACCAGCCGGGGCCGCACCCCCGCCGCCACCAGCTCCCGCTCGTGCCACCGCGCCGCGTCCGCGCCCACCCGGCCCAGCAGCCGCACGTCCGCACAGCCCGCGTGCGCCGCCCAGCAGGCCACGTTGGCGCCGGCGCCTCCCGGCAGGGTGCGGATCGCGGCGGCCGTGTCGGTACCGGCCGCGAGCGGCCCCCGGTGCCGGGCGACGACATCGGTGACGACGTCCCCGACGACCAGCAGAGCTCCGCCCTCGCCGGAGCTCACCCCCTGGCCCAAGCCGTGGCGATGCGTGCCGCCAGCCGGACATTGCCGCGCACCGCCGCCAGATTGGCGCTCAGTGAGGCTCCCTCCGTGTGCCGCACCAGGTAGTCCAGCAGGAACGGTGTCACCCCCTGCCCGCTGACCCCCTCCTCCTCGCAGGCGTGCAGCGCGTCGGCGAGCACGCGCGTGTGCAGTTCGGGATCGAGCTGCTGGTCCCGCGGAACGGGATTCGCGACGATCAGCGCGGAGTCCGGCGCGTCGAGCGCGTCCTGCGCCCGCATGACCCGCGCGACCTCCTCCGGGCCCTCCAGCGTCCAGTCCACCGGATGCCCGGAGTCGGACAGGTAGAAGCCGGGGAACCGGCCGGTGCGGTACCCGGCGACGGCCACGCCCAGTGTCTCCAGCCGCTGCAGGGTCGCCGGCACGTCCAGGATCGACTTCACACCGGCGCACACCACCGTGATCCGGGTCCGGGCCAGCAGACCCAGGTCGGCCGACTCGTCCTGCGTCACCGTCCACTGCCGGTGCACACCACCGAGCCCGCCCGTGGCGAACACCCGGACGCCCGCCAGGGCCGCGAGCTGCGCCGTCGCCGACACCGTGGTCGCCCCGCTCGCCCCCGCGGCCACGGCCAAGGGCAGGTCACGATGGCCCAGCTTGCGGATGCCGTCCTCGTTCGCGACCCGTTCCAGCTGCCCCTTGTCCAGGCCGACGCGGGGCCGCCCGTCCAGCACGGCGACGGTCGCGGGGACGGCACCCTCCTGCCGCACCACGTCCTCCAGCTCCAGCGCCACCGCCAGATTGCGCGGACGCGGCAGCCCGTGCGCGATGATCGTGGACTCCAGGGCCACCACCGGCCGCCGGGCGTCGAGCGCGTCCCGGACTTCTTCCGACACCACCAGCACCACGTGCCCGCCTCCTGTCCGTCGGTCCCCTCTCATCCCTGGCGGGCGCCGGACCCGGATAAACGCTTGCGGTCTGTGGGGGACACCACCAGCCTGGGCCGCATGACCGACCACACCACGCGTCTCGACCATGTCGTCCTGTGGGTCGCCGACCCCGTAGCGGCCGCCGCCTTCTACGAGAACGCCGTCGGCCTCGAACCCCTGAGGCTCGCCGAGTACGCCGACGGAAAGGTGTCGTTCCCCTCCGTACGCGTCAACGATGAGACGATCCTCGACCTCGCGCCGCGGTCCCTCGCGGAGCGCATGAACATGCTCCCCGGCGCCGCCGACAGCGCCGGCCACCCCGTGAACCACGTCTGCCTGTCCCTGCCGTCCGCCGGGTTCGACGCCCTGCGTGCCCGTCTGGACGAGCGTGCCGTGCCCCTGACCGACATCGGGTACGGCTCCTACGGCGCCCGCGGAGAGGCAACGCGCAGCTTCTACTTCCGGGACCCCGACGGCAACGTCATCGAGGTCCGGCACTACGGATAGCCCACCCGGCCCCGTCAGAACAGCGGCTCGGGCAGCACACCCTCCAGCGCGAGCAGCTTCCGCTTGGTCTCCAGCCCGCCCCCGAAACCGCCGATGCCACCGTCGCTCTCCACCACGCGGTGGCACGGCACGACGACCGGCAGCGGATTGGCACCCATCGCGGCCCCCACCGCCTGCGCCCCGCCGGGCTGCCCGACCCGCCCGGCCAGGTCCCCGTAGCCGACCACCGTGCCGTACGGCACGGAGGAAGCCAGTTCGCGCAGTACCTGCCGGTTGAAACCGGAGATCAGCGACCAGTCCAGGGGCAGGTCGAAATCGTGCCGCGTACCGGCGAGATAGGCCTCGAGCTGCCGTATCGCCTCGCCCAGCAGCGGCGACCTCGGGTCCTCGACGGGCTCGGCGCCCATCCGGGCGGTCAGCCGCTCCAGGGACCGCTCGCGCACCTGGTCGGTGGCGTGGAAAACGACGTTGACCAGTCCCTCGCGGGTCGCCGCCAGCATCAGCGGGCCGATACCGGTGTCCACGACGGCCCACACGACCCGCTGCCCGTCCTGCCCATCACTGTCCATGCGGCCACCGTACGACCCCGCACTGACAACGCCCTCGCGCGACGGTCCCCGCTCAGCCCGCGTTCAGGGCCGCCCGGACCACGTCCGGCTTGTTGGTGATGACTCCGTCGACGCCGTAGCGCGCGACCTTCCGGGCGGTGGCGGCGTCGTCCACCGTCCAGGCGCACACCCCGAGCGGCCTGCCGTGCGGCCCGTCGAAGGTGCGCAGGGCAGCCACGTAGCTCCCGGAGATCGACCCGTACGAGGGATTGATCAGATCGGTGAAGCGTGCGTACCGCTGCAGCTGAGCGAGGGACGGCCTGCCGAGGTAGGCGGTCGTCAGCGCCGGCTTCAGCTCGTGCACGGCGCGCACGCTGTCCGCGCTGAAGCTCTGCACGACGAGCCGGCCGAGGTGCGCCCGGTCCAGCCAGCCCTCATCGCCGAGGAGCTTCAGCGTCTGCCGCTCGATCCCCGGGTACAGCTCCGGATTCTTGATCTCCAGGAGCAGCTTCTCGTGATTGTGTTCCACCCGGCGCATGTACTGCTTCAGGGTCGGCACGCGCGTGCGCGCGTACGCCGCGGAGAACCAGCTGCCCGCGTCCAGCCGGGCGATCTCCGCGGCGGTGAAGTCCTTCACCTTCCAGGGCGCCCGGCCGGGGAAGACTGCCTCGACGTTCGTGGTGCGCCGCAGACTGTCGTCGTGGATCACCACCAGTTGGCCGTCCTTGGTGCGCTGGACGTCGTTCTCGACCCAGGAGAAGCCCAGCCCGGCCGCCTTGTCGATGGATGCCAGGGTGTTCTCGGGGGCGTAGGCCGAGGCGCCGCGGTGGGCGATCACCACGGGACCGCCGGCCTCGCCCGCCCGGGCGTCGGACGTGGGGGCCAGCAGGGCTGCCGCCCCCAGGATCGCGGTGGCCGTGGCGGCGACTGCGCGCGCGTGCATGAGCGGACTCCTCCCGTCGAGCGGATACCGACAGCACCAGAGTGACAGCAGAGAGTCAACGGCACGCGGGCGCGGGACGGCCACACCGTGAACGCGGGCGGCCAACTCCGCTCACCGGTGCCGCACATCTGGGGCAAGGGCGTGTTTCTTTGCCGGAAAATCGTTCGACCATTCCGGTGCGGGTCATACTCTCTGCGTCACCCCTGAGCGCCAGCGCGGTCCGGGGACGGGGGCGCAGTTCGGATATTCCGGGACGCAACAGGACGGAAGGGCTGCCGCACATGCAGGGCTCGGTCGACGAATTCAGCTACGGGGTCGTCACCCCGCTGGTGGCCTATGTCATGGCCTGCCTCGGCGGCGCCCTCGGCCTGCGCTGCACCACCCGCGCCCTTCTGGTCACGCACTCGCGGCGCCCCGCCTGGCTGGCCCTCGGCTCGGCCGCGATCGGCTCCGGCATCTGGACCATGCACTTCGTCGCGATGATGGGCTTCCGCATCGAGGGGGCGCCCATCCACTACGACCAGCCCATCACCTACGCGAGCCTCGGCCTGGCCATCGCGATGGTCGGCGTCGGGCTGTTCATCGTCGGCTACCGGGGGGCCAGCGGCACCGCCCTGTTCACCGGCGGCACGATCACCGGCCTGGGGGTCGCCTCGATGCACTACCTCGGCATGGCGAGCATGCGCTTCGACGGACGGTTCGCCTACAGCACGGCCACCGTGGCCGCCTCCGTCGTCATCGCGGTCGTGGCCGCCACGGCCGCCCTGTGGGCGGCCGGACGCGTCCGGGGCCTGCTGTGGAGCGTCGGCGCGAGCCTGGTGATGGGGCTCGCCGTCACCGGCATGCACTACACCGGCATGGCCGCCCTGAACGTGCACCTGCACAGCGCCTCCACTGCCGCCGCGGGCGGCCCGCCGGCCTCGGTGCTGGTACCGATGCTGATCGGCCCGCTCGCCTTCCTGCTGCTCGCCGGTGCCGTCATGATGTTCGACCCGCTGATGGTCATGGGCCGGCCGGCCCAGGCCCCGGTCGAGGGGAAACCGGGCGTCCCGGCCGCCGCCGTAGCCTCGCGCCTGCCCCGTCACTCACAGCTCCACCCCGGCCGCCGTCCGGACCCTCACCAGCGGCACCACGCCTTCCGGACCCCGCAGAACCGCTGACCGGGACCCGTTGTCAGTGGGGGGTCGTACGGTTGATGCCATGCGGCCCGTTTCCCACATCGAACGCACGGTGGCGCCCATCGAGGTCGTCAGCCCCTACCAGCCCAGCGGTGACCAGCCGGCGGCCATCGCCGACCTGGCCAAGCGCATCGAGGCCGGTGAGAAGGACGTCGTCCTGCTCGGCGCGACCGGCACCGGCAAGTCCGCCACCACCGCGTGGATGATCGAGAAGCTCCAGCGTCCCACCCTGGTGATGGCGCCGAACAAGACGCTGGCCGCGCAGCTGGCCAACGAGTTCCGCGAGCTCCTGCCCAACAACGCCGTCGAGTACTTCGTCTCGTACTACGACTACTACCAGCCCGAGGCCTACGTCCCGCAGTCGGACACCTACATCGAGAAGGACTCCTCGATCAACGAGGAGGTGGAGCGGCTGCGCCACTCGGCGACGAACTCGCTGCTCACCCGCCGCGACGTCGTCGTGGTCGCCTCGGTGTCCTGCATCTACGGCCTCGGCACCCCGCAGGAGTACGTGGACCGCATGGTCCCCCTCAGGGTGGGCGACGAGATCGACCGCGACGATCTGCTGCGCCGTTTCGTCGACATCCAGTACACCCGCAACGACATGGCCTTCGCCCGGGGCACCTTCCGGGTCCGCGGCGACACCATCGAGATCTTCCCGGTCTACGAGGAGCTGGCCGTACGCATCGAGATGTTCGGCGACGAGATCGAGGCGCTGTCCACGCTCCACCCGCTCACCGGTGAGATCATCAGCGACGACCAGCAGCTGTACGTCTTCCCCGCCTCCCACTACGTCGCCGGACCCGAGCGCATGGAGCGGGCCGTCAACGACATCGAGAAGGAGCTGGGGGAGCGCCTGGCCGAGCTGGAGAAGCAGGGCAAGCTCCTGGAGGCGCAGCGCCTGCGTATGCGCACCACGTACGACATCGAGATGCTCCGCCAGATCGGCACCTGCTCCGGCGTGGAGAACTACTCGATGCACTTCGACGGCCGCCTGCCCGGCTCGCCGCCCAACACCCTGCTGGACTACTTCCCGGACGACTTCCTGCTCGTCATCGACGAGTCGCACGTGACGGTCCCCCAGATCGGCGCGATGTACGAGGGCGACGCGTCCCGCAAGCGCACCCTGGTCGACCACGGCTTCCGGCTGCCCTCCGCCCTGGACAACCGGCCCCTTAAGTGGGAGGAGTTCCAGCAGCGCATCGAGCAGACCGTCTATCTGTCGGCGACCCCGGGCGCCTACGAGCTGTCCCGCGGGGACGGGGTCGTGGAGCAGATCATCCGCCCGACGGGTCTGGTCGACCCGGAGGTCGTGGTCAAGCCCACCGAGGGGCAGATCGACGACCTGGTGCACGAGATCCGCAAGCGCACCGAGAAGGACGAGCGCGTCCTGGTCACCACGCTCACCAAGAAGATGGCCGAGGATCTCACCGACTACTTCCTGGAGCTCGGCATCCAGGTGCGCTACCTGCACAGCGACGTCGACACCCTGCGCCGCGTCGAGCTCCTGCGTGAACTGCGCTCCGGCGAGTTCGACGTCCTGGTCGGCATCAACCTGCTGCGCGAGGGCCTCGACCTGCCCGAGGTGTCCCTCGTGGCCATCCTCGACGCCGACAAGGAGGGCTTCCTGCGCTCCGGCACCTCGCTGATCCAGACCATCGGCCGCGCGGCGCGCAACGTCTCCGGCCAGGTCCACATGTACGCGGACAAGATCACCCCGGCGATGGAGAAGGCCATCGACGAGACCAACCGGCGCCGGGAGAAGCAGGTCGCCTACAACAAGGCCAACGGCATCGATCCGCAGCCGCTGCGCAAGAAGATCAACGACATCGTCGCGCAGATCGCCCGCGAGGAGGTCGACACCGAACAGCTGCTCGGCTCCGGCTACCGCAAGCTGAAGGACGGCAAGGGCGCCAAGGCTCCCGTCCCGGCGCTCGGCGACAAGGCGGCCAAGGGCGCGAAGGCGGGCAAGGCCGCGAAGTCCGCCAAGGGCAAGTCGGCGGCCGCGGTGCCCACGGACCGCCCGGCGGCAGAACTCGCCGAGCAGATCGAGGAGATGACGGAGCGGATGCGCGCAGCGGCTGCCGAGCTCCAGTTCGAGATCGCCGCACGGCTGCGCGACGAGGTGTCCGAGATGAAGAAGGAGTTGCGGCAGATGCGTGAGGCGGGCCTCGCCTAGGAGCCCTTCCGCGACCGCCCCTTGACACCCTCCAGTGGTGCCGGACCTCGGCATAAGTGCCAAGTGTTGCAACACCGACACAAAGCGCGGGCCGGGGTTCGGCACTGTCAGTGCCCCTGCGTAGGGTTCTGGCAACCGCGCAGTGCGCGGCAACTGGGGAACACCGAAAGGGGAATCAGCCGTGACCGTCAACTTGTCCAAGGGTCAGGCCATCAGCCTGGAGAAGAAGGACGGGGCCAGCCTGAGCGCGGTCCGTATGGGTCTCGGCTGGCAGGCGGCTCCCCGCCGCGGCCTCTTCGGCTCGCGCACGCGGGAGATCGACCTCGACGCCTCCGCGGTGCTGTTCGCGGACAGGCAGCCCGTCGACGTCGTCTTCTTCCGGCACCTGGTGAGCGACGACGGGTCCGTGCGGCACACCGGTGACAACCTCGTCGGCGGCGCGGGCCAGGGCGGCGACGACGAGGCGATCCTCGTCGACCTGCAGCGCGTCCCGGTCCACGTCGACCAGATCGTCTTCACCGTGAACTCCTTCACGGGCCAGACCTTCCACGAGGTGCAGAACGCGTTCTGCCGCCTCGTCGACGAGACCACCGGGCAGGAACTCGCGCGCTACACGCTGGCGGGCGGCGGCGAGTACACCGCGCAGATCATGGCGAAGGTGCACCGGTCGGGTTCGGGCTGGTCGATGACCGCCCTGGGGGAGCCGGCCAAGGGCCGTACCTTCCAGGACCTCATGCCGGCGATCCAGCCGCACCTGTAGGACCGCCGCCGGACGCGCCACGCACGACATTCGACACAGGGGGGGCGACGGCGATGACGGCCGAGCTGGTGCGGGGGCAGAACCACCCGCTGTCCCAGGTCCGACTGGAGATCCGGATCTCGGCCGGATCGCCGGTTCTGGCGGGTGCCACGCTCGGCGACGAGCGCGGCACAGTGCACGGCGCCGAGTGGGTGGCCCATCCCGGCGCCCCCACGCTGCCCGGGGTCGAGGTGTCCCCCCAGGCCGCCGCCGACCACCGCTTGGCCGTCGACCTGGCCGCGCTGCCGGAGGCGGTGCACCGCGTCAGTGTGCTGCTCGCCCTGCCGGAGCGGCCGGGAGGCCCGCTCAGGTTCGGCGCGCTGGCCGCCCCGAGGACGGCGGTCACCGGTCTCGACGGCACCGAGATCGCCCGCTTCGACCTGACCGGTCTGGACGCCGAGTCCGCCGTGGTCGCCCTGGAGCTGTACCGGCGGCAGGGCGTCTGGAAAGTGCGCGCGGTGGGCCAGGGCTACGCCGGCGGCCTCGCCGCCCTGCTCGCCGACCAGGGTCTGCCCTCGGCAGCCGCACTCGCCTCGGACGTCCAGGAGGCGGTGGCCCGCAGCCTGGCACGGGCGGTACCCGCGCCGCCGCCCTCGGACACCCCGGACGCCTCCGGTTCTCCGGAGTCCAGGCCGGCCCGGGCGAACGGCGGGCGGGCGCTGGGCGGCCCGATCGACTACACCCACCCCGGCCGCCGCCCCGGTACCGCCCCGCCGCCCGCCGGATCGCAGGCCGCGTCCCACGCCGCAGCGGAGGGTCAGCCGCCGCGACCCGTGGCAGGCGACGCGGTGGGATGGTCGATGGACGAACGGCTGTACAACCAGGTGTGGGGCATGTTCGAGGACCTGGCCCGCACCACGGCCGCGTACCGCAGCGCCGTCGACTTCGCCGACTCCCGCCTGGAGAAGGAACTCGACCAGGTCCTCGCCGACCCCCGCGCCCGGCTCGGCGCGGCGGGCGACGCCGCGCAAGAGGCGGCCCACGCCCGGCACACCCAGCTGGTCGACCAGGCCCGGGCCGCGCTCGACCGCGACGTCGCGCAGCTCGCCGCCGAGTCCGACGTGGTCGAGCCCGCGCTTCCCACGGCCTGCGCCCGCTGGGACAACCCGGTCTGGCACGGCTACCGGGTGCCGGCCGAACCGCCCATGGCCCTGCGGCTCGGCGACCTCCACCTTCCGGAGAGCGCCCCGCTGTGCATACCGCTGCTCGTCAGGCTCCCGCTGGAACGCGGCCTGTGGGTCGACAGCGGCCCGGCACCAGGGGCCGACGACGTCTTCCTGGACTCCGCGGAGACACGCCGACTCGCCATGGACGCCGCGGTGGCGCTCGCCGTCCGGCTGCTCGCCGTCCATCCGGTGGGGGAGTTCACCCTCCAGGTCCTGGACCCGGCCGGTACGGGGGCCCAGGCGCTCCTGCCGCTGACCCGGACGGGGGCCGTCACGATGCCGTCCTCGGCCGGTGCGGCAGGCGTGGCGGACGTCCTGGGACGGCTCACCCGACGGGTCGACCTGGTGCAGATGGCACTCCGCGGCGGCGCGGCCGAGTCACTGCCGCCCGACTTCGACGCCGCCCAGCAGCTGCTGCTCGTCAACGACTTCCCGCACGGCTTCGACGACCGGGCGGTGACCCAGCTGCGCTACCTCGCCGACGAGGGGCCGGCCGTCGGCGTCCACCTGCTGGTGGTCGCGGACCGCGAGGACGCGGCGGCCTACGGTCCGTTGCTCGACCCGCTGTGGCGTTCGCTCATGCGACTCACCCCCGTCCCCGACGACCACCTCGCCGACCCGTGGGTCGGCCACGCCTGGACGTACGAGCCCTCGCTCGTGCCGTCCGGAAGCAGGATCCTCCAGCAGGTGCTCACCGAAGTGGCAGCGGCCCGTATCAAGCGTAGGTAAAGCGCGTCTGAGCAGCTACTTTGGTATTTTCTTTACCAACTGCTTTACCTTTCCTTGGTGATTGAGGTACTGTTTTCCGTGCGGAGGGGAGTACTCCCTGACTGCGGCGCACCCGTCAGTACGGACCGTTACGGATCCCGGGGCGCCGGCCCACGCGGGCGGAAGAGACCTCCGGCAATGACAACGCGGATGTGTTTGCCATGACCTATGCCGGAGGTGCAGTGGAAGTCTCCCCGACCCTTTGGGTCCTCACCATCGTGGGCCTCGCCGTCCTCATCGCGGTCGACTTCTTCATCGGGCGCAAGCCCCATGACGTGTCGATCAAGGAGGCGGGCATCTGGACGGTCGTCTGGATCGCCCTCGCCGGGCTCTTCGGCCTCGGCCTCCTCCTCTACGGCGGCGGCGGCGGGCCGGCCGGCGAGTTCTTCGCCGGCTTCATCACCGAGAAATCACTGAGCGTCGACAACCTCTTCGTCTTCGTCCTGATCATGGCGAAGTTCGCGGTGCCCTCGCAGTACCAGCAGCGGGTGCTGCTCGTCGGTGTCCTCATAGCCCTGGTGCTGCGTGCGGTGTTCATAGCCGCCGGCGCCGCGATCATCGCCAGCTTCTCCTGGGTGTTCTACCTCTTCGGTGCCTTCCTGATCTGGACCGCCTGGAAGCTCGTCCAGGACGCGCGGGCCGACGAGGAGGAAGAGGAGTACGAGGAGAACAAGCTGCTGCGGGCCGCGGAGCGCAGGTTCGGCGTGGCGGACCGTTACCACGGCACCAAGCTGTGGATCCAGCAGAACGGCAAGCGGGTCATGACCCCGATGCTGGTCGTGATGCTGGCCATCGGCACCACGGACGTGCTGTTCGCGCTGGACTCCATCCCCGCGATCTTCGGCCTGACCCAGGACCCGTACATCGTCTTCACCGCCAACGCCTTCGCCCTGATGGGACTGCGCCAGCTGTACTTCCTCATAGGCGGCCTGCTGAGGAAGCTGGTCCACCTGTCGTACGGCCTGTCGATCATCCTCGGCTTCATCGGCGTCAAGCTGGTGCTGCACGCCCTGCACGAGTCCGGGGTCCACGTCCCCGAGATCAGCATCCCCGTGTCGCTCGGCGTGATCTGCGCGGTCCTGGCCGTCACAACCGCCACCAGCCTGATCGCCTCCCGGAAGCAGGCGGCGGCGGAAGCGGCGGGCCCCGGGAGCGACGAGACGGCCAAGCGCAGCGTCGACGCCTGACCGGCCCGGCGCCCGACGGCGGGCGACGAACCCGCAGGGCCCCGGTCGCGCAGTGGCCGGGGCCCCGCGCGGGAAGGATGACAAGGGATCCGAAAAAGAACGTAATGCGAATCCTGTACGGGTCTGCCACGATCGCAGCATGATCGTTCGGCTCAGACCGCTCACCACTCAGTGGACGTTCCTCGTGCCGGTACTCGCGGTCGTCCTGCTCGTCCTCACCTGGGGCCGCGGCCTCCCCGGCCCGCTCGTCGCGCTGGCCACCCTGGTACTCGCCGGGTCCGTCCTCGCCGCGGTGCACCACGCCGAGGTGATCGCACACCGGGTGGGCGAGCCCTTCGGCTCCCTGGTGCTGGCCATCGCCGTCACGATCATCGAGGTAGCCCTGATCGTCACCCTCATGGTCGACGGCGGCGACAAGAGCGCCACCCTGGCCCGGGACACCGTCTTCGCCGCCGTGATGATCACTTGCAACGGCATCGTCGGACTCAGTCTCCTCGTGGCCTCCCTGAGGCACGGCACCGCGGTCTTCAACCCGGAGGGCACCGGCGCCGCCCTGGCCACCGTGGCGACCCTCGCCACGCTCAGCCTGGTGCTGCCGACCTTCACCACCAGCAAACCCGGGCCCGAGTTCTCCACCGTCCAGCTCACCTTCGCCGCGCTGTCCTCACTGATCCTGTACGGACTGTTCGTGACCACCCAGACCGTGCGGCACCGGGACTACTTCTTGCCGATCAGCCGGCAGGGCGATGTGATCACGAGGGACGACCACGCCGGACCCCCGTCCGCGCGCACGGCATGGCTCAGCCTCGCTCTGCTCGGCCTCGCGCTGATCGGCGTGGTCGGACTGGCCAAGGGTGTGTCGCCGACCATCGAGTCCGGGGTGGAGGCGGCCGGCCTGCACCAGGCGGTCGTCGGCGTGATCATCGCCCTGCTCGTACTGCTGCCCGAGACCATCGCGGCGGTGCGCGCGGCCCGCCGGGACCGGGTGCAGACCAGCCTCAATCTCGCGCTCGGCTCGGCGATGGCCAGCATCGGCCTGACCATCCCCGCCGTCGCCCTGGCCTCTGTCTGGCTGTCCGGACCGCTCGTGCTCGGCCTCAGCGCGACCCACATGCTGCTGCTCGCGCTGACCGTGGTGGTCGCCTCCCTGACAGTGGTGCCGGGGCGGGCCACACCCCTGCAGGGCGGTGTGCACCTGGTGCTGTTCGCGGCCTACCTGGAGCTGGCGATCAATCCTTAGCGCCGGGGGGCGGCCGGCCCACCCGGTCAGCCCGTGGCCGGTTCCATCGCGGGCGCGGGCGCGGGCCGGGTCTCCGGCAGCAGGGCGAAGCAGACCAGGCTCACCAGGGCGATCCCGGTCAGATAGGCGCCCACACCCCACGGGACGCGTCCACCGCGGTCCGCCAGCGCCGTCGCCACGATCGGGGTGAGGGCGCCGCCCAGGACGCCGCCGAGGTTGTAGCCGACCGCGGCGCCCGTGCAGCGCACCCGCGCCTCGTACAGCTCCGGCAGGTAGGCGGCGATCACGGCGAACATGGTGATAAAGGCGATCAGCGCGCCCAGGATGCCGAGGAACATCAGCAGCGGTTCACCGGTCGCGAGCAGCGCGACCATCGGCAGCATCCACAGCGCGCACCCCGCGCAGCCCGCCAGGCACAGCGGGCGCCGGCCGTAGCGGTCGCCGAGCAGCGCCATGAGGGGCGTCAGGGCTCCCTTCACCACCACCGCCGCCATGACGCAGGTCAGCATGACGGTTCGGCTCACCCCGAGCCGTCCGGTGGCGTACGCCAGCGACCATGTCGTCACCGCGTAGAACACCGCGTACCCGACGGCCAGCGCCCCGGCCGTCAGCAGGACCAGCCGCCCGTGGTGCCGTACGACCTCCACGAGCGGCACTCGCGCGTGGTCGTCGATCTCCAGGAACCGGGGACTCTCGGTGAGGGAGGCGCGCAGCCACAGTCCGGCCAGGGCCAGTACCCCGGCCGCCCAGAACGGCACCCGCCAGCCCCACTGGGCGAACTGGTCGTCGGGCAGGGCGGCCGACAGCGCGAGCATCACCCCGTTGGCGAGCACGAACCCCACCGCGGGCCCCACTTGGGGAAAGCTCGACCACAGGGCGCGCCGTCCCGCGGGCGCGTGCTCGGCGGTCAGCAGCACCGCCCCGCCCCACTCGCCGCCGAGCCCCAGCCCCTGCAGGAAGCGCAGCAGGAGCAGCAGCACGGGGGCGGCCGCTCCGATCGTCCCGTACGTCGGCACGCAGCCGACCGCGACCGTCGAGGCACCGGTCAGCAGCAGGGAGACGACCAGCACCGGCCGCCGTCCGCGCCGGTCGCCGAGGTGCCCGAACAGCACCGAGCCGAGCGGCCGGGCCACGAATCCCACCCCGAACGTCCCGAACGCCGCGAGCGTCCCGGCCGTCGGCGAGAACGTCGGGAAGAACAGCGGCCCCAGCACCAGGGCCGCCGCGGTCCCGTAGACGAAGAAGTCGTAGAACTCGATCGCGGTCCCGGCGAGCGAGGCGGCCGCCAGCCGCGGCATGGAAGGTGCCCTCACGGGGCGTACGGGCTGCATGCCGCGTCAACCAGCCGTAGCGATCTTGGGTTACGGGGGCGCACGGAGCTGACCGGGGATCGCGGCGTGGGCCGGACCGACCGGCGCACGCCGCCCCTCGGCCGCTCCTCGCCCGCCCCTCGCGCCGTGATAGACCGGGTCCGAGCAGCGGTCGTGAACGCACGCACCGCCCGAACGGACCGGAGGAACCGTGCCCCGCACCCTGGCCAACGCCCCGATCATGATCCTCAACGGGCCCAACCTGAACCTCCTCGGCCAGCGTCAGCCCGAGATCTACGGCAAGGACACGCTCGCCGACGTGGAGGCGATGTGCGCCAAGGCCGCGGCCGCGCACGGCGGCACGGTGGACTTCCGGCAGTCGAACCACGAGGGCGAACTGGTCGACTGGATCCACGAGGCGCGGCTGAACCACTGCGGCATCGTCATCAACCCCGGCGCCTACTCCCACACGTCGGTGGCGATCCTGGACGCGCTCAACACCTGTGACGGCCTGCCGGTGTTGGAGGTGCACATCTCCAACATCCATCAGCGCGAGTCGTTCCGGCACCACAGCTACATCTCGTTGCGCGCCGACGGCGTGATCGCGGGGTGCGGGGTGCAGGGGTATGTGTTCGGCGTGGAGCGGGTCGCCGCGCTGGCGGGTGCGGCTCGGGCCGAGGCGTAGCCCACCGGGCGGCCGCGGGCGGCCGTCCGGGCACAGGGCGTGGGCGATGCCGAACGTGCTTCCGCCCGGGCCGCCGGCCGAGGGCGGGGTTGGAGACCGGCGGCCCATACCGCTCAGGAGCCGTCGTCCTGTGCGGGGCTGCTACCAGTTGACCGCGTGTCACGGGACCCGGGGAGCGCGCACGCGGACCCGGCGCGTGTGAAGAGTTCACACGGGGCGCGCGCCATTGCGCGCGCGCCGGGCGTGCATCAAGGGCGTGCGCCCGGCGTCTGTGATGCCTTCGCGGCTACCACCCGCGCGCGTGCCACTCGGGCAGGTGCGGCCGTTCCGTGCCCAGCGTGGTGTCGTTGCCGTGTCCGGGGTAGACCCAGGTCTCGTCCGGCAGTACGTCGAAGATCTTCGTCTCGACGTCGTGGATCAGGCTGGCGAACGCCTCGGGATCCTTGTGGGTGTTGCCCACACCGCCCGGGAAGAGACAGTCGCCTGTGAACACGTGCGGATGGCCGTGCGGGTCGTCGTAGACCAGCGCGATGGAGCCCGGGGTGTGCCCGACGAGGTGGCGGGCGGTGAGTTCCACGCGGCCGACCCGGATGACGTCGCCGTCGTCGACGAGGACGTCGGTGGCCACCGGGATGCCGGGCGCGTCCTCCCGGCCGGCGTACGTCACCGCGCCCGTGGCGGCCACGACCTCGGCGAGCGCCTGCCAGTGGTCGCCGTGCCGGTGGGTGGTGACGACGGACGCGATGCCGTCGTCACCGATCGAGCCCAGCAGCGCCCCGGCATCGTTGGCGGCGTCGATCAGCAGCTGCTCGTCGGTGGCCCGGCAGCGCAGCAGGTAGGCGTTGTTGTCCATCGGGCCGACCGCGATCTTGGTGATCATCAGGTCTTTCAGCTCGTGCACGTCCGCGGGTCCGCCGACCCTGACCTCTCCGCTGTACGTCATGGTGATCAGCCTATAGCGGGCCGGCGCCCGGAGAACCGTGTCGCGCTACAGCGGAGGCAGCTTCGGCAGCGGGCCTCCCGTCACCTCCAGCGCGGCCCCCTCGCGGCGCCCGGCGAGCCAGCCCAGCAGGTCCGCCGGCGCGCCGCTCACCGTGACCTCGGCCACGGCCGCCTCGCGGCCGGTGCGCCACGCGCGCGTACCGTCGGTGATGTGGGTCGCCGGGACCTCGGGGTGTCCGGCGAAGCGGTCGGCTAGGAAGCCGGTCTCGCGCTCCGTGAACTCCGCCGGAAGATCCTCCAGCTCGTAGCCGATCCCGAGGTCCACGTGGTGCAGGTCCACCTCGGCCCACCGCCGGAACGGCAGCCGGGCCGCGGAGTCGGTGACGCCGTTGCGCAGTTCCACCGTGCGCGTCCAGTCCGCCGGCACGGCCCCCGCCCGCTGGAAACGGTCGGCGCTCTCGCGCACGTCGGTGAGCTGGGCGGCCGGCGGACGCGGGGCGTCCCGCTCGATGTCGGCGTCCCGGGCCTCGGCGCTCTCGTACATGGGCCGGCCCTCGAGGACGTTCACGAGGGCGTCCGCGTTGCGGGCGAGGTGGGCGAGGACGTGTCCGCGGGTCCAGCCGGGCAGGCGTGACGGCTCGGCCGTCGCGGCGTTGTCCAGCTTGGCGACAGCGGTGAGGAGCCGCTCGGTCGCGTCCTGCACACATGCCAGGTCATGAGCGTGATCAATCATGGCCCTGACCCTAGCCGCGCCACCCCTTCGGGTGAAGGTGGTGAAGCTCGCCCGTAAATCGAAAGCACGTGCTATATCGTCGAAGGTGGCGCCGGGCATGCAGAAGGGCCCGCGATTGTTATGCATCCCGGAATCCGACCGGCGCTGTCAGTGGCTCCCCCTAGTCTCGAAGAAGCACGGGGGCCCCGGCCCCTGTCACTTCTCTCAAGAAAGGTGCGGACCGGCGTGGCCGACCGTCTCATCGTCCGTGGAGCGCGCGAGCACAACCTGAAGAATGTCTCGCTCGACCTCCCGCGCGACTCGCTCATCGTCTTCACGGGCCTGTCGGGGTCGGGCAAGTCCTCGCTGGCCTTCGACACGATCTTCGCCGAGGGACAGCGGCGGTACGTGGAGTCGCTCTCCTCGTACGCCCGGCAGTTCCTCGGCCAGATGGACAAGCCGGACGTGGACTTCATCGAGGGTCTGTCCCCGGCCGTCTCCATCGACCAGAAGTCGACCTCGCGCAACCCGCGCTCGACGGTCGGCACCATCACCGAGGTCTACGACTACCTGCGTCTGCTCTTCGCGCGCATCGGCAAGCCGCACTGTCCCGAGTGCGGCCGCCCCATCTCGCGGCAGTCGCCGCAGGCCATCGTCGACAAGGTCCTGGAGCTGCCGGAGGGCAGCCGCTTCCAGGTGCTGTCGCCGCTGGTGCGCGAGCGCAAGGGCGAGTTCGTCGACCTCTTCTCGGACCTGCAGACCAAGGGCTACTCCCGCGCGCGCGTCGACGGCCAGACCGTCCAGCTCTCCGAACCGCCCACGCTGAAGAAGCAGGAGAAGCACACCATCGAGGTGGTCGTCGACCGCCTCACGGTCAAGGACTCCGCCAAGCGCCGGCTCACCGACTCCGTCGAGACCGCGCTCGGCCTGTCCGGCGGCATGGTCGTGCTCGACTTCGTCGACCTCCCCGAGGACGACCCCGAGCGCGAGCGCATGTACTCGGAGCACCTGTACTGCCCGTACGACGACCTGTCCTTCGAGGAGCTGGAGCCGCGCTCCTTCTCCTTCAACTCGCCCTTCGGCGCCTGCCCCGAGTGCACCGGCATCGGCACGCGCATGGAGGTCGACCCCGAACTGATCGTCCCGGACGAGGACAAGTCCCTCGACGAGGGCGCCATCCACCCCTGGTCGCACGGTCACACCAAGGACTACTTCGGCCGTCTGATCGGCGCCCTCGCGGACGCCCTCGGCTTCCGTACCGACATCCCCTTCGCGGGCCTGCCCCAGCGGGCGAGGAAGGCCCTGCTGTACGGCCACAAGACCCAGATCGAGGTCCGTTACCGCAACCGGTACGGCCGCGAGCGCGTGTACACCACTCCCTTCGAGGGCGCGGTGCCCTTCGTCAAGCGCCGGCACAGCGAGGCCGAGAGCGACGCCAGCCGTGAGCGCTTCGAGGGCTACATGCGCGAGGTGCCCTGCCCCTCCTGCGAGGGCACGCGCCTGAAGCCGATCGTCCTGGCCGTGACGGTCATGGAGAAGTCCATCGCCGAGGTCTCCGCGATGTCGATCAGCGACTGCGCGGACTTCCTGGGCGAACTGAAGCTGAACGCCCGCGACAAGAAGATCGCCGAGCGGGTCCTGAAGGAGGTCAACGAACGACTGAAGTTCCTGGTCGACGTCGGCCTCGACTACCTCTCGCTCAACCGCGCGGCCGGCACCCTCTCCGGCGGCGAGGCCCAGCGCATCCGCCTCGCCACCCAGATCGGTTCCGGCCTGGTCGGCGTCCTGTACGTGCTGGACGAGCCGTCCATCGGTCTGCACCAGCGTGACAACCACCGGCTGATCGAGACCCTGGTCCGGCTGCGCGACATGGGCAACACGCTCATCGTCGTCGAGCACGACGAGGACACCATCAAGGTCGCCGACTGGATCGTGGACATCGGCCCCGGCGCCGGCGAGCACGGCGGCAAGGTCGTGCACAGCGGTTCCCTGAAGGAACTGCTCGCCAACACCGAGTCCCAGACCGGCCAGTACCTCTCGGGCCGCAAGTCGATCCCGCTGCCCGACGTACGGCGCCCCCGCGACCCGTCCCGGCAGCTCACCGTGCACGGCGCGCGGGAGAACAACCTGCAGGACATCGACGTGTCCTTCCCGCTCGGTGTGTTCACGGCCGTGACCGGCGTGTCCGGCTCCGGCAAGTCGACGCTGGTCAACGACATCCTGTACACGCACCTGGCGCGCGAGCTGAACGGCGCGCGCAACGTCCCCGGACGGCACACGCGCGTGGACGGCGACGACCTGGTCGACAAGGTCGTGCACGTCGACCAGTCGCCCATCGGCCGCACCCCGCGGTCCAACCCGGCGACCTACACCGGCGTCTTCGACCACATCCGCAAGCTGTTCGCCGAGACCACCGAGGCGAAGGTCCGCGGCTACCTGCCCGGCCGCTTCTCCTTCAACGTCAAGGGCGGCCGCTGCGAGAACTGCGCGGGCGACGGCACGATCAAGATCGAGATGAACTTCCTCCCGGACGTCTACGTCCCGTGCGAGGTCTGCCACGGCGCCCGGTACAACCGGGAGACCCTGGAGGTCCACTACAAGGGCAAGTCCATCGCCGAGGTGCTGAGCATGCCGATCGAGGAGGCGACCGACTTCTTCGAGGCCGTCCCGTCCATCTCCCGGCACCTGCGCACGCTCAAGGACGTCGGCCTCGGCTACGTCCGCCTCGGCCAGTCCGCGACCACCCTGTCCGGTGGCGAGGCGCAGCGCGTGAAGCTCGCCAGCGAGCTGCAGAAGCGCTCCACCGGCCGCACGGTCTACGTCCTGGACGAGCCGACCACCGGTCTGCACTTCGAGGACATCAGCAAGCTGCTGAAGGTCCTCTCCGGCCTGGTCGACAAGGGCAACACGGTCATCGTCATCGAGCACAACCTCGATGTGATCAAGACCGCCGACTGGCTCGTCGACATGGGACCGGAGGGCGGCGCCGGCGGCGGTCTCGTGGTCGCCGAGGGCACGCCCGAGGAGGTCGCCGGGGTCCCGGCCAGCCACACCGGTAAGTTCCTGCGCGAGGTCCTCGGCGCCGACCGCGTCAGCGACGCGGAACCGGTGAAGGCACCGCGTGGCACGGCGGCCAGGAAGACGGCCGCCGCCCGGTCCACGGCGAAGAAGACGGTGACGGCCAAGGCCAACAACACGGCCACCGGAAAGGCCACCACCGCCACGAGGAAGGCGGCAGCGGCGAAGAAGGCCGCACCGGCGAAGAAGACGACCCGGGCCCGCAAGGCCTGAGGTCAGCGGCGGCCCTCCTGACGCGCCGTCACGCAGACGGCGCCCCGCGGGAACTCCCCGCGGGGCGCCGCCTGTGTACCGGGGGAGGGGCTACAGCTCGCCTACTTCGGGCGCGAACGGCGGTTCCGCCCCCGCCCGGGAGCAGGTGACCGCGGCCGCGCGCGCCGCGAACCGCAGCAGCCGCCGCCAGCCGTCCGGTCCCAGGGCGGCGAGCCCCCGGGGCGACAGCGCGTCCTGCGCGGCCAGTCCGTGCAGCAGGGCCGCGTTCACGGTGTCCCCGGCGCCGATGGTGTCCACGACCTCGACCTTCTCGCCCGGCACGGAGTACTCCGCGCCGTCCCGGGTGTGCACGGTGAGGCCCTCGCCGCCCCGGGTGACCACGACGGCCGAAGGCCCCGCGGCCAGCCACTCCCGTGGAGTGCCGCCGAGCCACTCGGCGTCCTCCGCGGACAGCTTCAGCAGCGTCACGGAGGGCAGCCAGCCGCGAAAGCGCGCCCGGTAGGCGTCTGCGTCCGGGATCAGCCCGGTGCGGATATTGGGGTCGAGGGCGGTGAACAGGCCCTGTGCGGCCGCGTCCCGCATCAGCTTCTCGTAGGCGCTCGCCCCGGGCTCCAGCACGAGCGAACACGTGCCGAAGGACACCGCGCGCGTGCCCCCGGGAAGAGCGGCGGGGGCGGTGAAGAGGCGGTCGGCGGTGCCGTCCACGTAGAAGGAGTAGGCGGCCGAGCCATCGGCGTCGACCGTGGCGACGGCCAGGGTGGTCGGCTCGGGCCCGCGCTGTACGTCCGACACCTCCACCCCGGCCCGCCGCAGTCCGTCGAGCAGGGCCTCCCCGAAGGCGTCGTGGGAGGTGCGGGAGCAGAAGGCGGTCGGGGAGCCGAGACGGCCGAGGGCCACCGCGGTGTTGTACGGGCCGCCGCCCAGCGCCGGCTTCAGGTCGGCCAGGGCGCCCGGGGCGCGCGGTACCAGGTCGATCAGTGCCTCTCCGGCGACGACGATCACGAGGCGGTTCCCCTCTCCAGAGGCGCGGATGGTTCGGTGGTCCCGCCGGTCCCGGCCGGCGGGCGGCCAGGGGCCCCGTCCCGCCGCTCCGGGCACCCGCAGGAGGTGCGGTGGACGAACGCGCAGGGCAGCCGGACGGTCCTGGTGGGCCGGTCCGGCGCGGCCAGCCGTTCCAGGAGCACGCGGACGGCCCGTGCGCCGATCTCCCGGCTGGGCTGGGCGATGGCGGTGAGCCGGGGCGAGAACAGGTCGGCCCAGGCGAAGTCGTCGAAGCAGCACAGCGCGATGCCGTCCGGCACGGCCAGACTCCGCTCGCGCAGGGTGCGCAGGGCGCCGATCGTCATGGCGTTGTTGGCCGTGACGAGGGCGGTGGGCGGAGCGGGCAGCGAGAGCAGCGCGGCCGTCGCCCGCTCGGCGCCGGCCGACTCCGAGTGACCGGACACCACGAGATCCTCGTCATGGGCGAGTCCGGCGGCGGTCAGGGCCTGCCGGTACCCGGCGGTCCGTTCCTCGGTGGTGCTGAGGCCGGGCAGGCCCGCGACCAGGCCGATCCGGCGGTGGCCCAGGGCCGCGAGATGACCGACGAGGTCTGCCATCGGGCCGGTGTTCTCGGCGCACACCTGATCGAAGGGGGCCCGGCCGAGCGCGGGGCCGCCGCCGGCGTGGTCGCGGGCCGGGAGCACCCGGTCGAGGAACACGGCGGGCACGGCGTGGCGTCCGAGGTAGGCCACGAGGTCGCGCGGGCGGGCGGACGGGGCGACGATGACGCCGTCCACCCGGCGTTCGTGGAGGAGCTGGACGGCCTTGCGCTCGTGCGCGGGGTCGTCGTGCGGATCGGCGATGAGGAGGCTGTAGCCCGCTTCCCGGGCGGCCGCCTCGACCCCCTGGAGGATCTCCGTGAAGTACGGGTTGCTGATCGCCGACACCGCGAGACCGATGGAGCGGGTGTGGGACGTCACCAGGGAGCGGGCCAGGGTGTTGGGGGTGTAACCGAGGGCGTCGACGGCGTCCAGCACGGCCTGCCGGGTGTGGGGCAGTACCGGACGCGTGCCGTTGAGCACGTGGGAGACGGTCGCCACGGAGACTCCGGCGCTGCGGGCCACGTCCGCCATGGTGGGCATCGCGTCATCCCTTCTCCGGCCGACTGAAGTGTCCGAGCCCCCGGAGCCGTGAGCCGCTGGAGCCACGGACGGCGGGGGGCCATCGGCTGGGAAGGTATCCCATCCCACCGCCCGCGTAAACGCTTGCGCAAACGTTTACCTATCAGCGCTCGCCCCGTCGCCGCCCTCGTCCACAGGGTTCGCCGCCCGTCCGCCGCCGTGCCCGACCCGCCCCCCGGCCCCCGGACGAGCCCGGGTATCGTCGGGCTGCACGCCCCCTGAGCAGTGGAGATCCTGATGCCCGCCCGATCGTCAGCGAGCCGCCGTACCGTCCTCCGCGGAGCCGCCGTGGCCCCGGCCGCCGGCCTGGGACTCGGCGCCTGCTCGGCCCCGGGCGACGACTCGGCCGACGCCGCCCCGACCACGCCGGTCGACCTCGGCGCCGAGAGCGAGGTAGCGAAGGGCGGCGCCAAGCTCTACCGGGACCGGAACGTGGTGGTCAGCCGGGACGCGGGCGGCGCGCTCAAGGCCTACAGCACGGTCTGCACCCACGCCGGCTGCGTCATCAACAAGCTCCAGGGCACCACCCTGATCTGCCCCTGCCACGGCAGCGAGTTCGACGCGGTGACCGGCAAGGTGCTGCAGGCCCCGGCCACCGAGCCGCTCGGCGAGCTTCCGGTCCGCGCCTCGAAGGGGCGGATCATCGCCGGGCCCGGCGCCTGATCCGGTTCCTTCCCGGCGGGTTCACTCCCACTCCCACGCGATGCCCACCAGCCCCGGCCGGATCCGGGGCTCGACCACATGGACGCCGTGGTGCGGCGCGCTGATCCGCAGTTCCTGCCGGCCACCGCGCGGGGCGGCGGGGCTGTGCTGGGTGAAGCGGTGGCAGCGGGCGGGCAGCGCCTGCGCCGCGAAGCTCACCTGGAGCGCGTACTGGCCGCCCGGGAAACCGGACCGGTGGGCGTACTCGCCCGAGACTCCCGCCGTGCCGTCCTCGACGCCGAAGCGGAAGAGGAACGTGTCGCCGCAGCGCAGCCGGGTGCCGAACAGCAGCTCCGCCACCAGCACACCGGTGTCCTGGTCCCAGCGGACCCGGCCGGTGCGGCAGTTCTCCAGGGCGCGCACCGCCATCGCGCCCGGGCTGCAGCCGGGGTCGCCGTGGTGGACGGCTACGAACCGGTCGACGCCGTCGCGATGGGCCCGCACGATGTGCTGGGACTCCAGGCCGGCCAGCTCGCGCCGGGCGCCGATCCGGACGCGCTCGTGATGGCCCAGGGTGTGCAGCCCCCCGTCCAGGGACCAGCCCAGATCGGCCCGGAGCCGGTTCCCGGCGTCACAGGCGGCGGCCAGGGAGCGGTAGGAGCGGGCCGGGCGGCGCCCGGCCGGCCCCGGCCCGCCGGGCTCGGTGAGCAGCCGGATCAGGGACTCGTCCGGCAGCCGCAGGATCTCCTCCAGGGCCCGCACGGCGCGCAGCGACTCGGGGCGCTGGGGGCGCCGGGCCCCCTGCTGCCAGTAGCTCAGACTCGTGATGCCGACTCTCACCCCGTGGCGGGAGAGATGGTGCTGCACCCGCTGGAGCGGTAGTCCGCGGGCGGCGATCGCGGCGCGCAGCGCCACATGGAACGGGCCGCCCCGCAGGGCCGTGTCCAGTTCGGCGATGGGAACGTCCGCGTGCTCTGTGGCGTGCCGCATAGGCAGAGGCCTTTCTGTGAAGGTGTCACGACGGCTGGTCAGACCGCTGGCGCGGGCGCGGATCCACCCCCGTGGACGCCCGGGCACGCCCGTCTCCGCGCACGTCGCGTCCGTGCCCGGTGGGCACGGCCCCGAGTTCCCACGCATTGAAGCGTGTTGACCATGCCCCGACAACACCGCGGACCGGTCGCGGTCCGCTCTGGCCGGGTCACGGCCCCCGCACGCGCGATTTCCGGCCGACCTCGCCCGCCCCCGGGAGTGTCCGCCCCAGGTGCGCCGTCCACAGGCCCGACGCGGTGTCGGTGCTCGCCAGTAGGGTGTGAAGCATGGCCGACCCCTCCAGCTACCGCCCCAGGCCGGGTGAGATCCCGGACTCCCCAGGGGTGTACAGGTTCCGTGACGAGCACCGCCGGGTGATCTACGTCGGAAAGGCGAAGAGCCTGCGCCAGCGCCTGGCGAACTACTTCCAGGACCTGGCGGGCCTGCACCCCCGCACCCGGACGATGGTGACCACCGCCGCGTCCGTGGAGTGGACCGTGGTGTCCACGGAGGTCGAGGCCCTGCAGCTGGAGTACTCCTGGATCAAGGAGTACGACCCCCGGTTCAACGTCAAGTACCGCGACGACAAGAGCTACCCGTACCTCGCGGTGACGATGAACGAGGAGTTCCCGCGCGTACAGGTGATGCGCGGTCACAAGAAGAAGGGCGTCAGGTACTTCGGCCCGTACGCGCACGCGTGGGCCATCCGGGACACCGTCGACCTGCTGCTGCGCGTCTTCCCGGTGCGCACCTGCTCGGCCGGTGTCTTCAAGAACGCCGCCCGCACGGGCCGGCCCTGCCTGCTCGGCTACATCGGCAAGTGCTCCGCCCCCTGCGTCGGCCGGATCACCCCGGAGGACCACCGGGAGCTGGCCGAGGAGTTCAGCGACTTCATGGCCGGCCGCACCGGTACGTACCTCCGCCGGCTGGAGAGCCGGATGACGGAAGCCGCGGAGGAGATGGAGTACGAGCGGGCCGCCCGCCTGCGCGACGACATCGGGGCCCTGAAGAAGGCCATGGAGAAGAACGCGGTCGTGCTCGCCGACGCGACCGACGCCGACCTCATCGCCGTCGCCGAGGACGAGCTGGAGGCGGCGGTGCAGATCTTCCATGTGCGCGGCGGCCGGGTGCGCGGCCAGCGTGGCTGGGTGACGGACAAGGTCGAGGACGTCACCACCGGCGCCCTCGTCGAGCACGCCCTGCAGCAGCTCTACGGCGAGGAGAGCGGGGACGCCGTACCCAAGGAGGTCCTGGTCCCGGCCCTGCCGGAGCCGGTCGAGCCGGTCCAGGAGTGGCTGGCCGGCCGCCGCGGGGCGAACGTCTCGCTGCGCGTGCCGCAGCGCGGCGACAAGAAGGCCCTCATGGAGACCGTGCAGCGCAACGCCCTGCAGGCCCTCGCGCTGCACAAGACCAAGCGCGCCTCCGACCTGACCACGCGCTCGCGCGCGCTGGAGGAGATCGCCGAGGCCCTGGACCTGGACAGCGCGCCGCTGCGGATCGAGTGCTACGACATCTCGCACCTCCAGGGCGACGACGTGGTCGCCTCCATGGTCGTCTTCGAGGACGGGCTGCAGCGCAAGAGCGAGTACCGCCGCTTCCAGATCAGGGGCTTCGCCGGGCAGGACGACGTCCGCTCCATGCACGAGGTGATCAGCCGCCGCTTCCGGCGCTACCTCGCCGAGAAGGAGCGCACGGGGGAGTGGGCCGACGGCGAGGAGGCGACGACCGGCGGCGGGATCGCCCGCACCGACGAGGCGGTCACGCCCACCGGCGGCGGGATCGCGCTCGGCAACGGCGGGGCCCCGCTCAACGGCGACGAGGCTGTACCCGCTGACGGCGGGACCCCGCTCACCGGCGAAGAGGCCGCGCCCACCGAGGGCGGGACCCCGCCCACCGACGGCGGGACCCCGCCCACCGACGGCACGGCGGTCCCGCTCACCGGCACGGACGTGATCGACGGCGCCCTCAAGGAGGACGACGGCCGGCCCAGGAAGTTCGCCTACCCGCCCCAGCTCGTCGTCGTCGACGGCGGGCAGCCGCAGGTCGCCGCGGCCCGCCGGGCCCTGGACGAGCTGGGCATCGACGACATCGCCGTGTGCGGCCTCGCCAAGCGCCTGGAGGAGGTCTGGGTGCCCGGCGAGGACGACCCGGTGGTGCTGCCCCGCACCAGCGAGGGCCTGTACCTGCTCCAGCGTGTCCGCGACGAGGCCCACCGCTTCGCGATCACCTACCAGCGCACCAAGCGCGCCAAGCGTTTCCGTGCCGGCCCCCTGGACGACGTGCCCGGCCTCGGCGACACCCGCAAACAGGCGCTCATCAAGCATTTCGGCTCGGTGAAGAGGCTGCGGTCCGCCACAATCGAGCAGATCCAGGAAGTGCCCGGGATAGGCCGGAAGACGGCCGAGACCATCGCCGCGGCACTCGCCGGGGCGGTCCCGGCCGGACCCGCCGTGAACACGGCGACCGGAGAGATCATTGAGGACGAGGAACCCGAAACGACGGCGGGTTCCGCGGGGGAGCCCGTGAGCGCGGGCCTCCCGGACGAACGACGGGGGCAGGAGACATGACCGAGCACGAAGCACAGCCCACGGCACAGCGAGAACAGGCGCACGGGGAAGCGGGCGGGAACCAGCCGCCGCAGCCGGTTCAGGACAACGGAGCACAGGTGAGTACGGACGTCACACCGGCCGGCCCCGCCGAGGCGGCCATCCCCGAGCTGGTGATCATCTCCGGCATGTCCGGAGCGGGCCGGTCGACGGCGGCGAAGTGTCTGGAGGACCTCGGCTGGTTCGTCGTCGACAACCTGCCGCCCGCCCTCATCCCGACCATGGTCGAGCTGGGCGCCCGTTCCCAGGGCAACGTGGCGCGGATCGCCGTCGTCGTCGACGTGCGCGGCCGCCGCTTCTTCGACAACCTCCGCGAGTCCCTGGCGGACCTGGAGGCCAAGCACGTCACCCGGCGGATCGTCTTCCTGGAGTCCTCCGACGACGCCCTGGTGCGCCGCTTCGAGTCGGTGCGCCGCCCGCACCCGCTGCAGGGCGACGGCCGGATCGTCGACGGCATCGCCGCCGAGCGCGAACTCCTGCGCGAGCTGCGCGGCGACGCCGACCTGGTGATCGACACCTCCAGCCTCAACGTGCACGAGCTGCGCGCCAAGATGGACGCCCAGTTCGCCGGCGAGGAGGAGCCCGAGCTGCGGGCCACCGTCATGTCCTTCGGCTTCAAGTACGGCCTCCCGGTCGACGCCGACCTGGTCGCGGACATGCGCTTCCTGCCCAATCCGCACTGGGTCCCGGAGCTGCGCCCGTACACCGGCCTCAACGAGGAGGTGGCCGCGTACGTCTTCAACCAGCCCGGCGCCAAGGAGTTCCTCGACCGGTACGCCGAACTGCTGCGCCTCATCGCGGCCGGGTACCGGCGCGAGGGCAAGCGGTACGTGACCATCGCCATCGGCTGTACCGGGGGCAAGCACCGCTCGGTGGCGATGTCGGAGAAGCTCGCCGCGCGCCTCGTGGCCGAGGGCGTGGAGACGGTGGTCGTACACCGGGACATGGGACGGGAATGACGGAACGTACACGGCGGCTGAGCCGGCTGCGCCGGATGGCGCCGGACAGCCGCTCGGGCCGCGCGACGGCCGACGGCGGGGCGGTCCGCCCGGCCGGGGCACGAGGCGGCCGGCCCCGCAGGCGCGGCGCACAGCCCAAGGTCGTCGCGCTCGGCGGCGGCATGGGCCTGTCCGCCTCGCTCGCCGCGCTGCGCCGGATCACCGGTGACCTCACCGCCGTCGTCACGGTGGCCGACGACGGCGGCTCCAGCGGGCGTCTGCGCGACGAACTGGGCGTGCTGCCGCCCGGCGACCTGCGCAAGGCGCTGGCCGCGCTGTGCGGGGACGACGACTGGGGCCAGACCTGGGCCAGGGTCATCCAGCACCGCTTCCAGTCCCAGGGCGACCTGCACGACCACGCGGTCGGCAATCTGCTGATCGTGGCCCTGTGGGAACAGCTCGGCGACCACGTCCAGGCTCTGGACCTGGTCGGCAAGCTGCTCGGCGCGCACGGGCGGGTGCTGCCCATGTCCGCGGTGCCGCTGGAGCTGCAGGCCCTGGTCAAGGGGCACGACCCGGAGCGCCCCGAGGACGTGGACACCGTCCGCGGCCAGGCGACGGTGGCCCTCACCCCGGGTGAGGTGCAGTCGGTGCACCTCGTGCCGCACGACCCGCCCGCCGTCCCGGAGGCCGTCGCGGCGGTCCTGGACGCGGACTGGGTGGTGCTCGGCCCCGGCTCCTGGTTCTCCTCGGTCATCCCGCACCTGCTCGTGCCCGAGCTGCTGGACGCCCTCACCGCGACCAAGGCGCGCCGTGTACTGTCGCTGAACCTCGCCCCGCAGCCCGGAGAAACCGAGGGCTTCTCCCCGCAGCGTCATTTGGAGGTTTTGGGGCGACACGCCCCTAAACTCGCCCTGGACGTGGTGCTGGCCGACGAGGCCGCCGTGCCCGACCGCGATTCGCTCACCGAGGCCGCCAAGCGGCTCGGAGCCGCGGTCGAGCTGGCGCCGGTGGCCCGGACCGACGGAAGCCCCAGGCACGACCCGGAGCTGTTGGCCGCCGCGTACGACCGTATTTTTCGGATGCATGGAAGGATCGGCCCATGGCGATGACGGCAGCGGTGAAGGACGAGATCTCCCGGCTCCCCGTCACCCGGACCTGCTGCAGGAAGGCGGAGGTCTCCGCCATTCTGCGGTTCGCCGGCGGCCTTCACCTGGTGAGCGGGCGCATCGTGATCGAGGCGGAGCTGGACACCGCGATGGCCGCCCGCCGGCTCAAGCGGGACATCCTGGAGATCTTCGGCCACAGCTCGGAACTGATCGTGATGGCGCCCGGCGGCCTGCGCCGCGGCTCGCGCTACGTCGTGCGGGTGGTGGCGGGCGGCGACCAGCTGGCCCGCCAGACCGGCCTCGTCGACGGCCGCGGCCGTCCGATCCGCGGCCTGCCCCCGCAGGTGGTCTCGGGGGCCACCTGCGACGCGGAGGCCGCCTGGCGCGGGGCGTTCCTGGCGCACGGCTCGCTGACCGAGCCGGGCCGCTCCTCCTCTCTGGAGGTGACCTGCCCCGGACCGGAGGCCGCGCTCGCCCTGGTCGGCGCCGCCCGCCGGCTGTCGATCGCGGCCAAGGCCCGCGAGGTGCGCGGGGTGGACCGGGTGGTCGTCCGTGACGGTGACGCGATCGGCGCCCTGCTGACCCGGCTCGGCGCGCACGAGTCGGTGCTGGCCTGGGAGGAGCGCCGGATGCGGCGCGAGGTGCGGGCCACCGCCAACCGGCTCGCCAACTTCGACGACGCCAACCTGCGCCGCTCGGCCCGCGCCGCGGTGGCCGCCGGCGCCCGCGTCCAGCGGGCCCTGGAGATCCTCGGCGAGGAGGTGCCCGAGCACCTCGCCGCCGCCGGGCGCCTGCGCATGGAGCACAAGCAGGCCTCCTTGGAGGAGCTGGGCGCGCTCGCCGACCCGCCGCTCACGAAGGACGCGGTCGCGGGCCGGATCCGCCGGCTGCTGGCGATGGCCGACAAGCGCGCCTCCGACATGGGCATTCCGGGCACGGAGTCCAACCTTTCGGAGGAGCTGGCGGACAACCTGGCGGGCTGACCCGCGTCACGCCAACTCGCCGGAGCCGGTGCCCACTTGGGCCACCGGCACCGGCGTTTGCGTGTCCATGAGGCGCCCTTGACTCGATCATGGAGTGACATGAACCTGGCAGCCTGCCCGTCGCTGTGGCGGTCAGGCCCTAGGGGGGTTCATGAGACACAGAGCGAGATCGATCCTCGCTGTCGGCGCGCTCCTCGCCGGAGCCGCGAGCCTCACGCCCGTCGCCCAGGCGCAGGGCGCGGGTCCCGCCCCGTCCCACCCCGACGAGGTGAAGGTCTTCCGCGCCCAGGTCACCCGCCAGCAGGTGCCCCTGCTCCTCGCGGCCGGCCAGGACGGCCGGGAGCTGTCCGAACAGGTGGCCGCCGGCGGCCGGACCGCCGTCGAGGTCTACCTGACCGACCGTCAGGCGAGAAAGCTCGAGCAGCAGGGCGTCCGGCTCACCGAGCACACCCTGCCGGCCCGGACCGAGGCCCGCCTGAAGGGCGCCGCCCAGGGCGTGTTCCGCCCGTACAGCGGCGACGGCGGCCTGAGGGAGGAGATCCTGCGGACGGCGCGGGCCAACCCCGGCCTCACCAAGGTCGAGTCCATCGGGAGGACCGTCGGCGGCCAGGACATCCTCGCGCTCAGGCTGACCAGGGACGCCAGGAAGTCGAAGGACGGCTCCAAGCCCTCCGTGCTGTACATGTCCAACCAGCACGCGCGCGAGTGGATCACGCCGGAGACGACCCGCCGCCTGATGCACTACTACCTCGACAACTACCGCACCGACCGGCGGATCAGGAAGATCGTCGACTCGACCGAGCTGTGGTTCGTCCTCTCGGCCAACCCCGACGGCTACGACTACACCTTCAAGAGCCCCGGCAACCGCCTGTGGCGCAAGAACCTCCGCGACGTCAACGGTGACGGTGTCATCAGCACCGGCGACGGCGTCGACCTCAACCGCAACTTCGCCTACAAGTGGGGCTACGACGACGAGGGTTCGTCCCCCAGCTCCACCAGCCAGACCTACCGCGGCGCGAGCCCCGGCTCCGAGCCCGAGACCAAGGCCCTCGACGCCCTCGAGAAGCGGGTCGGGTTCAAGTACGCCGTCAACTACCACTCCGCGGCCGAACTCCTGCTGTACGGCGTCGGCTGGCAGGTGGCCACGCCCACCCCCGACGACGTCCTCTACCGGGCGCTCGCCGGCACCCCCGCCCGGCCGGCCGTTCCGGGCTACCACTCACAGCTCTCCTCGGAGCTGTACACCACCAACGGCGAGGCGGACGGCCATGCCTCGAACGTCAACGGCGTCTCGATGTTCACCCCCGAGATGTCGACCTGCCAGACCGCCTCGGACGTCGATCCGGACGACGCCTGGAAGGCCCAGGACTGCCAGTCGGTGTTCAGCTTCCCCGACGACGAGAAGCTGATCCAGCAGGAGTTCGTGAAGAACGTCCCCTTCGCGCTCTCCGTCGCCGAGACCGCAGCCCACCCGGACCGGCCGGTCTCATCGGTCGGGCTCGACGCCGCGGACATCACCCCGGCCGCGTTCACCACGTCGTACTCCCGGGGCGCCGGCCAGGAGGTCTCGGCCGTCGTCCGCAAGGCGGTCCGCGGCAAGAAGCTCAAGTACCGCGTCAACGGCGGCCGTACCCACGAGCGGCCGCTGCGGCCCTGGAAGGGCGGCCGGACCTACGGCGGGGAGGACAACCTCTACTTCGACGAGTACCGGGCCACGGTGCCCGGGGGCAGGCCGGGCGACCGGGTCGAGGTGTGGTTCACCGGCGAGGCAGGCAAGGGCGGGAAGGTGACCGGCCCGCACTTCACGTACACCGTCGCCGAGCGGTCCCGCGCGGACACCCTCGTCGTCGCCGAGGAGGGCGCGAGCGCCGCCGAGGCGGGGAAGTACGCGGACGCGCTCCGGGCCGCCGGGCACCGGGCGGTCGTGTGGGACGTGGCCGGCCGGGGCGCCCCGGACGCCCTCGGCGTGCTGAAGCACTTCCGCACCGTCGTGCACTACTCGGGCACGGGCGGCCCGGGCAACGCCACCCAGCTCCAGTTGCGCGCCTACCTCAACGAGGGCGGGAAGCTGATCGAGGCCGGCGAGCTGGCCGGCGGCAGCGTCGACCTGGGCGACGGCACCCTCTCGAACGACTTCAGCCAGTACTACCTGGGCGCCTACAGCCGTACCTCGACCAAGGGGGCCACCGGCTTCACCGGCTCGGGCGGCCTCGACGGCTACAGCGGCGCCCTCGGCGACGCGCCCGGCAACCCGCTGGACCGGGCCGGCACCTACGGCGTCACCTCCGACGAGCTGTCCCCGTCCACGTACCCGCAGTTCAGGAGCGAGGGCGCGGGCCGATTCGCCGGCACCGTCAACCCCTACGGCCCGTACAGCGGCTCCGCCATGGCCGCCGCGGTGCACACCGACGACGCCTACAAGCGCCTCACCCGCACCATCGACCTCACCGGTGTCACCGCGGCGGAGCGGCCCACCCTCTCCACCCGCCTGCTGTGGGACACCGAACCCGGCTACGACCACGCCGTGATCGAGGCGCACACCGTGGGCGCCGGCGACTGGACGACCCTGCCGGAGACGGGCGGGGCCACCACCGACTCCGTACCGGCCGAGTGCGGAGCCGGCTTCCTGATCGGTGAGCATCCGTGGCTCGGGCACTACCTGACGCTCGGCGACAACACCTGCGCCGCGACCGGCACCACCGGCTCGTGGCACAGCCTCACCGGCAGCTCCGGCGGCTGGCGGCAGGCCGGCTTCGACCTCAGCGCCTACGCCGGGCGGACGGTGGAAGTCTCTATCGCCTACGTCACCGACCCGGGCAGCGGCGGACACGGCGTCCTCGCCGACGACGCCTCCCTCGTCGTCGGGGGCACGGCGAAGGACACCGAGGGATTCGAGTCGTCCCTCGGTGCCTGGAAGGTGGCCGGACCGCCCGCGGGCAGCCCGGCGGTGCTGAAGGACTGGACGCGGACCGGAACCCTGTTCCAGACCTACGGAGCGGTCACCACCGACGACACGGTGCTGCTCGGATTCGGCCTGGAACAGGTGCCGTCGGCCGCCGACCGGG
This sequence comes from Streptomyces sp. NPDC005706, assembly GCF_040631045.1. NCBI lineage: Bacteria > Bacillati > Actinomycetota > Actinomycetes > Kitasatosporales > Streptomycetaceae > Streptomyces > Streptomyces sp. NPDC005706. The sequence continues at coordinate 221,069 of NZ_JBEXYS010000009.1, forward strand.
CAGCCGTCATGGGGAAGGCGCTGGCCGCACTCGACAGGTGAGCGGAACCCCCTCTCAACGGTGCGGCGAGGCTTGGTCATCAGGTGAGCCGACCCGCTCACGAACGAGTGAAAAAAGCTCCATCGGGCACTCGCATTCCGTAACAAATAGGAGTGAAACGAATGCCGATCCGGGAGGGTCCGTACCCTACTGACGGGTACGGACCGCCTGCCCGTGTATGCGGCATCTCGATGTCACCTCGGGGCCCCCGGAGGGGTAGGGTCGGGGGTGGTCGGGGACATCCCAAATACAGCTCGCCGGCACCGCATGGCCGGCGTACCAACGAGGAGATCGGTTCGTGACGATCCGCGTAGGCATCAACGGCTTCGGCCGCATCGGGCGTAACTACTTCCGCGCACTGCTGCAGCAGGGCGCGGACATCGAGGTCGTGGCCGTCAATGACCTGGGTGACACCGCGACCACCGCACACCTGCTGAAGTACGACACGATCCTGGGCCGCCTCAAGCAGGAGGTCTCCCACACCGCCGACACCATCACCGTCGACGGCCACACCATCAAGGTGCTGTCGGAGCGCAACCCGGCCGACATCCCGTGGGGCGAGCTGGGCGTCGACATCGTCATCGAGTCGACCGGCATCTTCACCAAGAAGGAAGACGCCGCGAAGCACATCGCCGGTGGCGCCAAGAAGGTCCTCATCTCGGCTCCGGCCAAGGGCGAGGACATCACCATCGTGATGGGCGTCAACCAGGACAAGTACGACCCGGCGAACCACCACGTCATCTCCAACGCCTCCTGCACCACCAACTGCGTGGCGCCGATGGCGAAGGTGCTCGACGAGAACTTCGGCATCGTCAAGGGCCTGATGACGACGGTGCACGCGTACACGAACGACCAGCGCATCCTGGACTTCCCGCACAAGGACCTGCGCCGCGCCCGTGCCGCCGCCGAGAACATCATCCCGACCACCACGGGTGCCGCCAAGGCCACCGCGCTGGTCCTGCCGCAGCTCAAGGGCAAGCTGGACGGCATCGCGATGCGCGTGCCGGTGCCCACCGGCTCCGCCACCGACCTCGTCGTGACGCTCCAGCGCGAGGTCACCAAGGACGAGGTCAACGCCGCGTTCAAGAAGGCCTCCGAGGACGGCGACCTCAAGGGCTTCCTGGCCTACACCGAGGACGAGATCGTCTCCTCGGACATCGTCGGCGACCCGGCCTCCTGCACCTTCGACTCCTCCCTGACCATGGTTCAGGAGGGCAACTCGGTGAAGATCCTCGGCTGGTACGACAACGAGTGGGGCTACTCCAACCGCCTCGTCGACCTCACGGTCTTCGTCGGCGACCAGCTCTGATCGTCCGAGATCACAGCAGCAGGACCTTGAAGTGAGAGCAGGGCTCGGGCAGCGCACCGTCGCGCTGCCCGGGCCCTGTCTCGCGTACGGACCACGCCCTCATACGATCAGGGGCATCAAGAGCCCTCCTCAGGAGTCCACCCCATGAAGACGATCGACGAACTTCTCGCCGACGGCGTGAGCGGAAAGCGGGTCTTCGTCCGCGCCGACCTCAACGTGCCGCTCGCTGACGGGACCATCACCGACGACGGCCGCATCCGCGCCGTCCTGCCCACCGTGAAGGCCCTCGCGGACGCGGGCGCCAGGGTGGTCGTCGCCTCGCACCTGGGCCGCCCCAAGGGCGCCCCGGACCCCGCCTTCTCCCTCGCCCCGGCGGCCTCCCGCCTGGGTGAACTCCTCGGCTCCGCCGTGGCCTTCGCGGCCGACACCGTGGGCCCGTCCGCCCAGGACACGGTCGCCGGTCTCGGCGACGGCCAGGTCGCCGTCCTGGAGAACCTCCGCTTCAACGCGGGCGAGACGGCCAAGGACGACGCCGAGCGCGGCGCGTTCGCAGACCGGCTCGCCGCCCTCGCCGACGTGTACGTCGGCGACGGCTTCGGCGCCGTGCACCGCAAGCACGCCTCCGTGTACGACCTCCCGGCCCGCCTGCCGCACTACGCCGGCTACCTCATCGCCACCGAGGTCGGCGTCCTGAAGAAGCTCACCGAGGACGTCAAGCGCCCCTACGTCGTCGCGCTCGGCGGCGCCAAGGTCTCCGACAAGCTCGCCGTCATCGACGAACTGCTCGGCAAGGCCGACCGCCTCCTCATCGGCGGTGGCATGGCCTACACCTTCCTCAGGGCCAAGGGCTACGAGGTCGGCATCTCCCTCCTGCAGGAGGACCAGGTCCCGGCCGTCACCGAGTACATGGAGCGCGCTCAGAAGCAGGGCGTGGAGCTGCTGCTGCCCCTCGACGTCGTGGTCTCCCGGGAGTTCCCGGACCTCAAGGCCAAGGCCCCGACCGAGCACAGCGTGGTCGACGCGGACAAGATCCCCGCCGACCAGGAGGGCCTGGACATCGGCCCGAAGACCCGGGAGCTCTACGCCTCGAAGCTCGCCGACGCGGGGACCGTCTTCTGGAACGGTCCCATGGGCGTCTTCGAGCACCCCGACTACGCCGAGGGCACCAAGGCGGTCGCCCAGGCCCTCGTGGAAACCGACGGCTTCACCGTCGTCGGCGGCGGTGACTCCGCCGCGGCCGTGCGTACGCTCGGCTTCGACGAGAACGCATTCGGCCACATCTCGACCGGTGGCGGCGCCTCCCTCGAATACCTCGAGGGCAAGACGCTCCCCGGCCTCGCCGCACTGGAGGACTGAACCCGATGAGCACGCGCACGCCGCTGATGGCGGGCAACTGGAAGATGAACCTCAACCACCTCGAGGCCATCGCGCACGTCCAGAAGCTCGCCTTCGCCCTGGCCGACAAGGACTACGAGGCCGTCGAGGTCGCCGTCCTGCCGCCCTTCACCGACCTGCGCTCCGTACAGACCCTGGTCGACGGCGACAAGCTGAAGATCAAGTACGGCGCCCAGGACCTCTCGGCGCACGACTCCGGCGCCTACACCGGCGAGATCTCCGGCTCGATGCTGGCCAAGCTGAAGTGCACGTACGTGGTGGTCGGCCACTCCGAGCGCCGGCAGTACCACCACGAGACCGACGAACTCGTCAACGCCAAGGTCAAGGCCGCCCACAGGCACGGCCTCACCCCGATCCTGTGCGTCGGCGAGGAGCTGGACGTCCGCGAGGCGGGCAACCACGTCGCGCACACCCTCGCCCAGGTCGAGGGCGGGCTGAAGGACATCCCGGCCGCGCAGGCCGAGACGATCGTGATCGCCTACGAGCCCGTCTGGGCCATCGGCACCGGCAAGGTCTGCGGCGCCACGGACGCCCAGGAGGTCTGCGCCGCGATCCGCGCCAAGCTCGCCGAGCTGTACTCCCAGGAGCTGGCCGACAAGGTCCGCATCCAGTACGGCGGCTCCGTGAAGTCGGGCAACGTCGCCGAGATCATGGCGCAGGCCGACATCGACGGCGCCCTGATCGGCGGCGCCTCGCTGGACGCCGACGAGTTCGTGAAGATCGTTCGGTTCCGCGATCAGTGATCCTGGCCGTGAGTAGGCGGTAACGACGATTCGTCGTACCCTTGCGGGGGCATGGCCAGGTGCCGTGCCCCCGTCGTCCATCCGATTCCGAGGAAGTTGGTCCAGCCGTGGTTCTGGGGTTCTCGATCGCCCTGATCGTCTTCAGCCTGCTGATGATGCTGCTGGTGCTGATGCACAAGGGAAAGGGCGGCGGCCTCTCCGACATGTTCGGTGGCGGCATGCAGTCCTCCGTCGGCGGCTCCTCGGTCGCCGAGCGCAACCTGGACCGGATCACCATCGTGATCGGGGTCCTGTGGTTCGCCTGCATCGTCGTCCTCGGCCTGCTGATGAAGTCGAACGGCTGATCCGCACCGCCCAGGTACATCCATTCCGTACGTAAGGCCCCATGTTCGGTACGCGCTCCTGTGCGCGGCCTATCATGGGGCTTGCGTCTAGGTGCGGGGCCGGTAACTCCAATCACTGGACGCGCGTTGGGCCTTACGTAGACTGAGGCGCTCGCAGCGAAGCGAAAACGCCGACTCGCTTTGCGGCACCATCACGCAGGGAGTTACGACCGTGGCAAGTGGCAACGCGATCCGAGGTAGCCGGGTCGGGGCGGGGCCGATGGGCGAGGCCGAGCGCGGCGAGTCCGCGCCGCGTCTGCGCATCTCCTTCTGGTGCTCCAACGGGCATGAGACCCAGCCCAGCTTCGCCAGCGACGCGCAGGTGCCCGATACCTGGGACTGCCCGCGCTGCGGCTTCCCGGCCGGCCAGGACCGGGACAACCCGCCGGACCCGCCGCGCACCGAGCCGTACAAGACGCACCTCGCGTACGTACGGGAGCGGCGCAGCGACGCGGACGGCGAGGCGATCCTCGCCGAAGCCCTCGCCAAACTGCGCGGCGAGATCTGAGACCTGCAACCGGCCGGGTGCCCATGGGCGCCTGGCCGCATCTGTAGCGGGGTCCCGCGCACGGCCGCCTTCCGTGTCTCCCGCCGCCGTCGTGCTGACACCTGCCCGCAAGCCGGACGTACCTGTTGTTGCCCGCGTGGACGACGCCATGAGCGCTCGTCACCGGTGCTGATCAACTAGGTTGGGACCGGCAGCGGGGCAAGGTACACAGCAGGACAGGTCGCAGGAGAGAAGGCTGACGTCGAGATGAACGCAGACGGCCGTACCAGGCTCAACCAGACGCCCGAGTGGAGCGCTCTCGCCAAGCACCGGGAGGAGCTGGCCGACACCCGTCTGCGAGACCTGTTCGCCGCCGACCCGCGGCGCGGCACCGGGTACACACTGCAGGTCGGGGACCTGCACATCGACTACAGCAAGCACCTGGTCACCGACGACACGCTGCGGCTCCTGCGCGAGCTCGCCGCCGCGACGGACGTCTTCGGTCTGCGGGACGCCATGTTCCGCGGCGAGAAGATCAACATCACCGAGGACCGGGCGGTGCTGCACACCG